>NZ_BAAHAR010000030.1:0-107287 GCF_054777395.1 Nocardiopsis oceani | reverse complement strand
CGAAACCGGTTGATCCCCGATGATCTTGCCCCTGTCTCAACCCTCGGCCGTCGAGGGTGGAGCTGGGGGCAAGATCAACTTCGATGAGGGGGCCTGAGCCTGGCCGAAAGCCCGGTGGGACGCGCTTCGCCATGCGCCCGGCCTGCTCGGGTCCTTCGTCGCTGGCTGGTCACTGGATTGGGACGCGCTGGCCGATGAAGCCGGGCGGACGGGCAGGAATCCGGCCGGACACGGCCCGACCGGGCGAAGCCCGGCCCTTCGGGCCGGAGGCCCGGGGCCCGAAGGGCCCCTTGGGGCCCCGACCACACGTCCCCCGTTTCCTGACTGCCGCCGACCCGCCGTCGCAGCGAAGCGGGTCAAGGTGGAGCGCCCCTCGACGCGCGAAGCGCTCGATGGCGACGACCTTGAGGCGCGCAGCGGAGACGGCCACCATCGGGCGGCAGGAAACGGGGCAACCCGCACCCAACAACAAACCCCAGCCACCCTCAGCCCCCACCCACGCGGACTCCCCACCCACGCGGAAAGCGGCCCCCAAGGGCAGGGGCCACACCCTTTGTCACCAGGCACTAAGGCAACGGTGTTGCCCCCTCCACGGCATCATGCGCCCCGCCGAAACCCTGCGCACCTACACGGTCCGCGACCTGGAGCCGGATCGGGGCGAGTTCGAACTCTGGGTCCACCTCTTCGAGGGCGAGGGCATCGGCCTGCACTGGGCGCGTACTGTCGCGGTCGGCGACCAGGTGCGACTCTGGGGGCCGCAGGGTGAGCCGGGCCTGCGGCGTGAGGCGGCCTTCCACCTGTTCGTCGGCGAGGAGACCGGTGCCTGCGCCTTCCCTCCCCTGTTGGCTGCGCTCGGTCCGGACGCTCACACCATCGGGGTGCTGGAGAGCGACTCAGCGGGCGATGACGTACCGGTCTCCGGCTTGGACCGGGTGGTTCGGGTCCACCGCCACGGCGCGTCCGCGGCCGCGTCGCGGTTCCTGCCCGCGGCGGTGGCCGAACTGGATCTGCCCGAGGGGCCGGGCTTCGCCTACGTCGCTGGTGAGGCCCGGACCGGCCAGGCGGTCCGGGCCCATTTGGTGGGTGAGCGGGGATGGCCCAGGGACACGGTGCGCGTCAAGGCCTTCTGGGCGTCGGGGAAAGGGGTTTGCACCACTGACCTGCCGCCGAACCTCGGCCGAACCTGCTTCGGACCGTCTCGGATTCGCTACTGTTCGGACACCGTTCAGCTGTGCGGTGTGTGTCATGTGTTGCACGTGCATATGAGGCCGATAGTGGCCATTTCGTCGGATATGGGTCACATCAGCCATCAGAGGCTCGCCAATGTCCATAATCGGCGCATAATGGCGATATGAGCATCCCACCCCCAGGATCCCCTTTCGTGTTCCCTGCTCCCTTCAACTGACGCCCCGGACCGGATGAATTCCGCGACGCGGACGACAGGGATGACGCCCGGGACAGGTCTCGGATCACCCCGGACCCCACAGGGAATACGACGGGGGCTCGTACACCATGACCATGGAACGGCGGAAGCCGTACCTGCCTCCGCAGTCGGCGGGGGGCGAGGCGGCGGAACCCGGTCCGCTCATTCGCAACCAGGGATTCCAGGCCCTGTGGACCAGCCGTTTCTTCGCCGGACTCGGTAAGGAGAGCGGAGAGGTCGCCTATCCGCTCCTCATCCTGCTGTTGGTCGGCTCGGCGGCCCAGGCGGGTTTCGTCGGCGCCGCGCAGGTGGCCGCGGCCATGATCACGGCGGTCTTCGGGGGCTCCCTCGCGGACCGGGCCAACCGGCGTACCATCCTGCTCATCTGCGACTTCGGCCGCTTGATGCTGCTCGTCGCCTTCGCCGGAATCCTGTTCGGCGGGCACGCCACCGTCCCCATCGTGATCTTCGTGGCGGTGGCGTCGTCCGCGCTGATGGGTATCTCCAACCCGGTCGCCATGGCAGCGATCAAGCAGCTCGTGCCCTCCTCCCAAGTGGCCAGCGCCTCCGCTCAGAACCAGATCCGCTTCGCCACCACCACCGCGCTCGGTGCGCCCATCGCCGGTTCGCTGTTCGGCCTGGGCCGGGCCTTTCCCTTTCTTGCGGAGGCCGTCTTCTACCTGGTCTCCATGGCGCTGGTGCTGCGTATCCGCAGGCCGATGCAGGCTCCCCGCGGGTCTGAGCCGGAGGAGTGGAGCCTCCGCGGGACGGTGAGCGGGTTCGCACTCTTGGCCCGGCACCCGATCCTGCGGCCGATGATGCTGTGGATCGTGGGGTTCAACGTCGCCTTCACCCAGACCGGGGTGTTCCTGGCGCTCATCGCCACCGCGGACGACCGGGGGGCCTCCCATCTCGCGGCTGGAATGACCGTGTCCCTGGCGGGAGCCGGGAGCCTGGTGGGTGCCCTGGTGTCGGGCCCGGTCGTGCGCTGGGCACGGCCGTCCCTGATCTTCCTCGTCACGGCCTGGTCCGCGCCCGTGTGCGCGCTCGCGCTCCTTGTCGCCCCGGGGGTCCTGTCGCTCGGACTGATCATGGGATGCGTGTTCGCCGCTGTTCCGTGCGTCAACGCCGTGTTCTTCAGCTACGTCACCGCCTCAGTGCCCGACGGCTCCCAAGGGCGCGCACTGGGCGCGGTGACGTTCATGGCCCTGCTGTCCCAACCGGTCGGGATCCTCGGGGTGGGAATCGTCTTCGACCTCGCCGGATCAGATCTGGTTTTCCTGATGATGGCGGTGGTATCGGGGCTCGCGGCCCTGTGCACGCTCGGGTCCACCATGCGTGACCTGCCGAGACCGGAGGAGACCGCGGTGCCGTGAGCCGGACACGGCCGCGGCCCCCGCCGGGGGCGGGGGCCGCGGGAGGCGGGGTGGCCAGGGGGTTACCCGGCGACCTCCATCGCCATCACCGGGTCGGAGCTGGGCTGTTCCGACCCGCCCTCGGGTTCGACGGTCACCGCGACACCGTCGGTCTGCTCGTCCTCGGGGGTGGCGAGCATCGGCATCACGAAGCCGTCGTCCTCTACGGCGAGCACACCCGCGGAGTACACGGTGCCGTCGTCACGGGTGAGCCACAGCTGATAGTCCTCGTCCTGCAGATCGTCCAGGCCGTGTGCGCTGAACACCAGGTCGCCCAGGCTCTCCGAGTGCACGACCGTGACGCTCACGCCCTCCATCGGCTCGGCGCTGGTGGAGACGGCGTCCGGGTCCGCGAGCACCGCGGCGATCTGCTGTTCGTTCGAGCGGAGCTCGTCCACCTGGTTGCGCTGATCCAGGATCACCGCGCCGAGGGCGACGATCAAGGCCACGCAGGCGGCCAGGGCGAGCCCCAGAGTCCAGGGCCACCCGCGGCGGCGCGGTTCGGCCAGCCGCTCGAGCGGCGGGGCGAGCTGCCGGGTGCGCGAGACCTCCTCCAGTACCTTGGCACGCAGCTCCGCGGGCGGTGTCTGGGCGGCCGCCGAGGCCAACAGGGCCGAGGTCTCGGTGAAACCCCGCACCTCCTGGACACAGGAGTCGCAGTCCGCCAAGTGGTCCTCGAAACGGACACTCTCGCTCGGGGTGAGGGCGTTCAGTACGTAGGCGCCCGTCAGTGAATGCGGGTCCTGACTCAGCGACTTTCTCACCACTCCACCCCCAAACAGTCCCTAAGTCTGATAAGTCCGTCACGCATGCGCGTCTTGATAGTGCCCAAGGGGGTCGACAGTAGCTTGGCCACTTCCCGGTAGGAGTATCCGCCGTAGAAGGCCAGGCGTACCGACTGTCCCTGGGTTTCGGTCAGTGTGTCCAGACATCGGCGCACGCGCTCGCGTTCGAGCCGGTTGGTGGCCTCTTCGGCCACCTCGTCGTAGGGCCGCTTGGTGTCCGCCGCAGCGGCTCTGGCCTCGCGGTCCGTACTGGCCTGTTCCGATCGGACCCGGTCTACCGCCTTGCGGTGGGCCAGGGTCATCACCCAGGCCTGCGGGCTGCCTCTGCGCGCGTCGTAGCGGCAGGCGCTGCGCCAGACCTCGACGAGGACTTCCTGAGCGACCTCCTCCGACTGGGCGGGGTCGCGCAGGATCCGGCGGACCAGCCCGTAGACCGATGGGCTGATCAGGTCGAAGACCTTGCCGAAGGCGTGCTCGTCGCCCCGGGCCACGCGGCGCAGCAGTTCCTCCAGGCCCGGTGGCCCCGCATGGACCGCTCCCTGCGGCTGCGCTGCTGCCCTGTCCATCTGCATCCTTCTCGTCGTCGGGGATGAGGACCGTGAGTCGGAAACTGTGGTCGGTGATTCCACCCTGGGACCCGGGCGGCCCGGCGTCAACGCGCGGACCGCCCGGGGAACCTTGGGTCAGGACACCCTGTCATTAGGCGGGCATCAGGACCGTGTCGATGATGTAGACCGTGGCGTTGGCGGTCTGGACGTTGCCGCAGACGACCTCGGCGTCCTCGTCGACGGTGAACTCCTCACCGGCGCCCTCAGTGGTGACCTCGTCACCCTGGAGCGAGGTGAACGTGCCGTCCTCGAGGTCGGCCGGGGTGTGCTCGCCCTCGACGACGTGGTAGGTCAGCACCTCGGTGAGCTCGTCCTGGTCCTCGAGCAGGGCATTCAGGTCCTCCTCGGGGATCTCGTCGAACGCGTCGTTGGTGGGCGCGAAGACGGTGATGTCCTCGGCCGAGTTGAGCGTGTCGACCAGGTCGGCCTCTTCCACCGCGGTGACCAGGGTCGAGAGCAGCGGGTTGTTGGAAGCTGCGGTGGCGACCGGGTCCTCGGCCATGCCCTCGAAGCTGCCGTCGCCGTCCTCGGGCACCTCGGCACAGCCGGGGCCGAAGTTCTCGCCGGCCTCCTCCATGCCGTTCTCGTCCATGCCCTCGTCCATGTCCTCGCCGTTGGCGTCCTCTTCCTGCTCGGTGTCGCCCATCTCGGGCGAGTCGTCGGCGCCGTTTCCGTTGCCGTCCATGTCACCACAGGCCGTGAGACCGAAGGCGAGCGCGGCGGCCGCGGCGGTGGCGGCGAGTGTGTTCTTGCGGATCATGGCGTTCTTGCGCTTCATCGTTCTCTCCTGGTTGGTGCTCTTACTCGGTTAAATGTGCGTTCTGTTATGTGTCATGTGCGGTCTGTTATGTGGCCTGTGTGCTCTATGTGGCCTGTGGGGTTAATGGGGCTTTTGAGGTTTGTGCGGTCTGGCTCGGGTGGGGCTCAGGTAGCTGTGAAACGGATGCGGTGCCAGCCGGTGGCTCCGTCGGGGATCGGATCCACCCGCTCCGAAGGCTGGGTGAAACCCGTGGAGTCGGTCGCTCGGACTTCGACGGAGTGGTTTCCCGGCTCGACGGTGGCCTCGGTGACCCACTGGACCCAGGTGTCGATACCGGGCACGGCGGCGAGCTCGGCCTCCCACCAGTCGCCGTCGTCCACTCTGACCTCGACGGCGTCGATACCGCGGTGCTGCGCCCACGCTATTCCGGCGAGTACGACCTCCCCGGATTCGACGCGCCCAAGAGGGGCGGGCACATCAACGCGGGACATGGTCTTGACCGGAGCCCGCACGCCCCAGTCGCGCTGGGCCCAGTAGGCCTGTTCGTCGGCGAAGCGGGTGAGCTTGATGTCGGTGACCCACTTGGTGGCGCTGACGAACCCGTACAGGCCCGGCACCACCATCCGCGCGGGGTAGCCGTTGACGTGGGGCAGGGGTTCCCCTCCCATGCCGACGGCGAGCAGCGAGTCGCGGCCGTCCATGACCGCCTCGGTGGGTGTTCCGCAGGTCCAGCCGTCGTCGGAGGTGCTGAGGATCTGGTCGGCGTCGGCCTGGACCCCGGCCTCGCGCAGCAGGTCGGCGAGGGGGAAGCCGAGCCAGCGGGTGTTGCTGATCAGGTCGCCGCCGATCTCGTTGGACACGCACACCAGGGTGATGTCCGCTTCGACCAGATCACGGGACAGCAGCTCATCCATGTCGATCTCGAAGGGGCGGTCCACCAGGCCGTGCACCCGGAGGGTCCACTGGGTGGAGTCCAGTCGGGGAATGGTCAGAGCGGTGTCGATGCGGTAGAAGTCCGCGTTGGGGGTGCTGAAGGGCTCCATGCCGGGTACACCGAGATCGGCCCCGGACGGCAGGGGTGGCAGCGGCTCGGCCGGTGCGGGCAGGGCCAGTTCGGCCCGGGAACCCGCGCCGCCCATGAGCGACGGCAGCCAGCGTCCGAGGGCACCGGCGGATCCGGTCGCGGCCACGACCCCGGCGGCGGTGAGCACGAAGCCGCGCCGGCCGGGTCCTCGGTCCGGTCCCGGAGCGGGAACGGCCGAGGTCTCCTCGTCCGCGACCGCCGGTGCCTCCGGCTCCCCTTTCCTTCCCCCCGGTTCAAGGGCGCGGAGCGCGCTTCTCCGCAGGAGGGCGAGGGCCACTGCGCCCGCCGCCGCACTGACGACCACGGCCGCAGCCGCCGCTAGGTCGTCGGTGCGGCGGAGGGCCACGGCGGCGAGCCCCACCGCCGCGAACAGCAGCAGTCCCGCGTATCCGACGAGGGGGCGGCGCAGCGCCACGACACCCAGCACCGCCCCCGCCAGGACGAGGACGACCAAGACCCCGGTGATCAGCACGGCCTTGTCGGCCGTCCCGAAGAGTTCGATCGCCCACTCCATGAGGGACGGGGGACTGCTGTCGACGAGCGCGTCGCCGACGGTGACCACCGGAGAGGTCGCGCGGAAGAGCCCGGAGGCGAGTTCGCCGAATCCGAGCGCCGCCCCGACGACGAGCAGGCCAGTACCCACCCCGACGGCTGCCCGTCGCCTGTCGCGTGGCGGGTTCTTCTCCCCGCGTGTCTCGGTAGTCACGTAAGGCATTCGCGGCTGGCGGTCGGCCGGATTGGTGGATGGGGAACTTTTCTCGAGTTTTCTGTTCCCGCGGGCCCGGATCAGGGACCCGGGGCTCACACGCGGCTACCGGCGGGGCTTACGAGGGGATGACGAGCATGCTCACCGCGTGCACGGTGGCGTTGGCGGTCTGGATGTTCGCGCAGACCACGGGTGC
Source organism: Nocardiopsis oceani (assembly GCF_054777395.1). NCBI lineage: Bacteria > Bacillati > Actinomycetota > Actinomycetes > Streptosporangiales > Nocardiopsidaceae > Nocardiopsis > Nocardiopsis oceani. The sequence goes on along the minus strand of NZ_BAAHAR010000030.1, from coordinate 100,310 downwards.
GTAGTCGTTGACGGTGTACTCGCCTCCGGACTCGGACACGCGCACCTGGCCGCCGTTGAGGGCGTCGAACATGCCGTCGTCCAACTCCCCCGGCTCGGCCTCCCCGGCAACCACGTGGTTGTTGAGGACGTACGCCAGTGCGTCCGGGTCCTCCAGGAGGTCCTCGACCTCCTCGTCCGGATACATGTCGAAGGCGTCGTCTGTGGGCGCGAACACGGTGATGCCCTCGGAGGTGTCCATGTCCTCGCTCAGACCCGCCTGATCCAGCGCGTCGGCGAGGTTTCCCAGGACCGGGTTTTCGTCGATGGCGCTGGCGAACGGCTGGTCAGCCATTTCCTCGATGCTGCCCGGGCCTTCCCGCGGAAAATCGGAGCAGCCGGGACCGAAGGGCTCGGCCGCGCTCCCGTTCCCCCCGGCCGAACCCTCCTTTCCGCTTTCCTGGAGTGCCTCGTCGTCCGTATCCCCTTGGCCACAGGCGCTCAGTCCGAGCGCGAGTGCGGCCGCGGTGGCCGCGAGGGTTCTCTTCCGCATGCGTCGCTCCTCCATGCGATTGCCGTCCGTTACCGGAACACGACGTTACGCGCCAGTAGCCTGTGGCGGGTCGTTCGACCCACTCCACACGCGTCGCTCCACACGCGGATGTGAGGGCATAGCGAAGAATCCCCCAGAGGGGTCACCCCTGGCCAAGGCGGTTGACAGCGCTCCTATCGGGACGCCGTGGTCGGTTCGACCCTGTGAGTGCAGGAAGATATTGCCCGTACGTCTCCTCAACGATCGGAGTTCCCCCACATGGCGCGGAAGACGCCCCTCACCGTGGTCGCGCTCATGGTCTCGGGCAGCCTCCTGCTCAGCGGCTGTACCCCGGTGTCCGACTGGTGGTCCGAGACCTTCGGCGACGCGTCGGGTCCGCCGGAGGTCAGGGAGGAGTTCCCCTACGTCCGTGAGGGGCGCATCTTCCAGGACACCGGTCAGGACACCGAGATGCGCTTCGCCATCACCGGCCTCGAACGCACCGACGATTACACCGTCATGCACTACGAGGTCACCTACCTGGACGACTTCGACGGTCCCAACCGGAACCTGAGCATGGCCCACACGCTGGTCGACCCCCTCACCGGCCGCGTGTACCGGCAGTTCCTCGACGACGAAGGGCTCAAGTACGGATCCGAGAGCCCGAACGAGGACGGCCTCTACCCCGTGCACGACGGGGTCACCAACGAGTACACCCGCTACTTCCCGAGGCTTCCGGACGATGTCGAGCAGGTGACCTTCGTCGGCAGCGGCCTGGGTGCCATGACCGGCATCACGATCCAGGACGTGGAGGAGGAGCGCGAGGACCCGGAGAACCCCATCGGGCCGGACCACCTCAGCCTCGACAACCCGCCCGACGGCGGCGAGAGCCTCGACTTCGCCAACCGCCGCCCCGACGAGGACGCGCTGGCCGACGAGGGCTGGGTGCAGAGCTTCGTCGACTCCGAGGTCGCCTCCACCACGCGTGACGGTGACCGCGAGATCATCTCGCTGCACTCGGACGTGATGTTCGAGTTCGACCGCTCGGATCTGACCGACGATGCCGCTGACGTGGTGCGGCGCGCAGCCACCACCCTTGCCGAGAACGTCGATCCCGACGATCCCACCATCACCGTCATCGGCCACACCGACGGCGTCGGTGACGACGCCTATAACGACAATCTGTCCGTCGAGCGGGCGGAGAGCGTGCGCGACCTCCTCGCGGAGGAGCTCGGCACGGACTACAACCTCGAGGTCGAGGGCCGCGGCAAGCGTGAGCCCATCGCCCGAGAGGGCGGCTCCGACGACGAGGAGGCCCGCGCGCGCAACCGCCGGGTCGAGTTCTCCTACGTCTTCGACCCCACCGTCGAGGCCACCGAGGACGAGGACTACGACGACGACGGTCTGGGCGTCGCGCAGCGCAACGCCACCTGGCCCGCGCCCTACAGCGACGACCCGGGTTCCGTGGTCGCGGAGGGCGAGGAGGACGGGATCCTCCTGGAGATCCACCCGCTCCGCCGCGACGGCGCCTACGTCATCGGCACCGTGGCGATGACCAACACCACCGACGAGCCACTAGCCCCGGAGCTGGGCGGTACCGAGTCGGTGGCGGGCGGCCCCGAGCAGTTCAACAAGGGCACGCTCGGCGGGTTCCAGCTCTTCGAGCCGGACGGCGGCCTCGTGCGCTACGTGGCGCAGATGGACTTCGGTGAGGGCCGTTACAGCAGCTTCGCTGAGGAGGTGCACATGATCCAGCCCGGCAACACCCACGAGCTGGTCGCGGTCTTCCCCGCGCCCCCGGTGGACGTCGAGGAGCTGACCCTGCGCGCCGGACCGTTCGGCGAGTTCGAGGAGATCCCGGTCGAGTACTAGGCGGGGCGCTTGGAGGAACTCGGGAGGGGCCGCTGGCGGAAAGCCGGCGGCCCCTCAGCCGTGTTCCGAGGAGTGGAACCGGGGAACAGGGCCTCGGACGAGGCCTGCCCGAAGTGCGGGGAACACGGGGTGCCCGCCGTCAGGACGGTTAGCCCCGGATCTGTTCGGCGGCCTGTAGGACGACGCGCTCGAGCTCGTCGCGCTCGACGTCGTCGTAGTAGGCGATGGCGGTGACGTGGAAGTCGCCGGGCAGTTCCAAGTACAGGTGTCGGCTGGCCCCGTCCACGGTGCCGACGTATTCCAAGTCGCCGCCGAGGTCGTCGGCGTCCTCCGTGTGGTAAGTGTCCACGTCCACGTCGACGTCCACCTCCCAGTTCATCTCCGCCTCGGCGCCCGGCACCTGGACGACGTCCGGGTTGGCGCTGGGGTCGGTTCCCGACGTGAACACGAGGGTGAAGGAGGGGGTGCCCGGCTCGGCGCTCCCGTCGCTGAACGTGCAGGAGACCTGCTCGGCACCGTCGATCCCGTCGATGGCGCCGCTGTCCTCGGTGAGGACCGTGCCCGGGGCGAGGTCTCCGGCGATCTCCGCGGCGTTCGCGCTCTCGCAGGACTCGGGAAGACCGTAGGCCGAGGGGTCCTCCTCATCCTCCTGGGCCTCTGCGTCCTCGGGGCTCGGGCTGGCGCTCTCGCCTTCGGCGGGGGAGTCCGCTCCGTCCGATGACAGGCTCAGGTCCAGGTCGAGGTCGACCGCGTCGCAGCCGACGAGGACGACACCACCGATGACGACTGCGGCGGCGGCCGTGCCCAGGCACGACAAGGGTTTGGACGGGATCAGGCGCATGGGTGGCTTTCGGTTCGGGGTGCGCCGGGCTGTAGGAGGGGGCTCCGGCAGGGGACACAGGGAAACCTAGCAAGTCCGGTGCCCCTTGGGTGCCCGGCGCAGGTTCTGGGGGCGGTCAGGGGCGGAGCGGACGACCGCGGCGCCGTGCCAGGGGCGGCGAGGGGTGGCCTCCGGAATCTCAAAATAAGATTTCCCAATAGTCCGAAACGAGGGAAAGGGGCAGGTGGTGGAGTTCACCTGTCTTTTGTCTTGCTGAATTTACTTTTCCCCCCTGTATCTTGAATCACTCCGGTCTCCCAGTCCTCCACCACCATCCCGCAACCCGCCCCCCCATCGCACGACGGAGCGTGATCGCATGCTCGACACGGATATCCGCCTGGAGTGGTTCGTTTCCTTTCTTGCCGTGGTCGACAGCGGCAGTTTCGTGGCCGCGGCGGAGGCCACACGCCGGTCACAGCCCCGGGTCAGCCAGCACGTCGCGGCGCTCGAGCGGGAGATCGGCCAGCCCCTGTTCGACCGCAGGAAGCGCCCGGTACGGCTCACCGAAGCTGGCGGCGCGCTGGCCGTGCAGGCCCGCAACGTTCTCCGGGCACTGGAGGTCGCGGAGTCCGCGATGGCACCCTGGCGCGGCGGCACCCGCGGCATCGTCTCCCTCGGCGCCTACCCCAGCGCTGGTGCCGCCTTCGTGCCCGACCTCCTCCAGAGCCTGGCCGCCAGCGACCCGGACATCAAGGTGGTGCTTTCGGAGCACGCCACGCTGGAGCTGGACGACGCCCTCGTGGGCGGCGAGGTCGACCTGTACCTGCGGCCCATGGCGCCCAAGCCCGTGTCCGCGTCCGTGACCAGCCGCCCCCTGTGGACGGAACCGCTCGTCGTGGTGCACGCCGAGGACCACCCCCTGGCGGACGTACCGGAACCAGTCCCCCTCGCGGCCGTCGCCGCCTACCCGATCGTGTCCATAGGCCGCCTCGACGCTCCCAGCAACGCCGAGTTCGAGTCATGGCACGTCTTCCAGGAACACGACCTGGCGATCGAACTCGTGCAGGCGACCAACCAGCCCCAGACCCTCGTGTCCCTCGTGTCCCGGGGCATCGGAGTGGGCGTCACCAACTGGCTGGCCGCCTGGACCGCCGATACCTCGGGTGTTCGCGTGCGGCATCTGCGGGGGTCACCGGAGCGCCGCGTCGCCGTGTGCTGGGACTCCACACGGACGCTCACACCGGCCGCCAGACGCGTGCTCCAGGTCGTCTCCGAGGCCGCGACACCGTTCGGGACCGTGCCCGTCGCTTCGCGGATCGCAGCGCGGCGGAGCGTTCCGGCACAGCGCGTCCAACGGGGCGGCTGAGTATTCGTTCCGCGAATACCGGTATAACCGAATGGTTCTTCACGCCTGATCCCGGCACCGGTAGCGTCGTGCCCGAAAAGCGCGAATGGTCGGGTCCAGTTCCATCTGGGCCCGTTCGCGTCGCCACACCCCACCCCCCACATACGGCGGTCGCCGACGGGTGCTCCGGTGCGTTCCCACCTCACGGACGGGGAACGTGTGCGCCCGCATGGGGGCGCACACCCGCCCACTGGAAGAACGCTCATGCACCGATTCCCCTTCACTCCCCTCGCCGCTGCCTGTTCCATAGTCCTTCTGGCCTCAGCCTGCAGCGGGGGCGCGACCGTGGACGACGACGTGGAGGGTGCGGACTCCGCCGCGAGCGGCTCCCTCAACGCTGGCTACGTTGACGGCATCGACCAGCTCGGCCTGCCCCTGGCCACCGAACTCGGCCACTTCGAGGACAACGGTCTGGACGTGACCGTGGCCGACCCCTTCCCCACCGGCGTGGACGCCATCAACGCCATGGAGGCGGGTGAGGTCGACATCATCCAGGTCGGGGTACCCGCCATGCCCGCGGTGAGCGAAGGCGTCGACCTCGTCATGGTCGGCAACTACTCGGGGTCGGCCACGGAGCGCAGCGTCGACGACACCATGTCGATCGTGGCCACCGAAGGCTCCGACATCGATCCCGAGGACCTCTCCACCCTCGAAGGCGCCTCCATCGCCACCAGCTTCGGAACCATCAACCACCTGTACCTGCTCGGCCTGCTCCAGGACATGCGCATCGACGTCGACGACGTGGACCTGGTCAACACGCCGCCGCCGGACATGCCCGTCGCCCTGGAGACCGGGGGAGCGGACGCCGCGGTGAGCTGGGACCCCTGGCCGATCACCGTGCTGGACCAGGTCGACGACACCTACGAGGTGGTGCGGGGCGGCGGCTACATCCCCTACATCGGCTACGTCGTCACCACCCCCGAGTACCTGGAGGAGAACGAGGACCTGGTCGAGGCCTTCCTGGCCTCCCGCGCGACCACGGACCGCTGGATCCGAGACAACCCCGACGACGCCTCCGAGGCCGCGGTCCGCTGGATCACCGGTACCGAGCTCGAGATCGCCGAAGAGGCCATGCAGTACAACATCGAGCAGCTCGACCCCCGGTTCTCGGCCTGCAACTACCTGGCGCTGGACACCGTCGCCCTTCTCCTGGAGGAAGAGGACGAGATCGAGTACGACACCGACCTCAACGACCTCTTCCACCCGGGGCCGATCCTCTCCGTCGAGGAGAACCACCCCGAGCTGTTCGACGACCTCGCCGAAGTACCCGACCCCGCGCTGATCGAAGACGACTACACCTTCGTCCGCGAGGTCGCCCAGGAGGCGTGCGCCGTATGACGCACGGCCCAGCGCGCGGTCTCGGACGCGCCGCGCGATCCGGTGCGGCCGCCCCACGCCGCGGCCGCACCGGAGACCGGGTCGGACGGTTCCTCTGGTTCGTGCTCCCACTGGTCGCCCTGGTGGGAGTGTGGGCCGCCGCGGTGTCCGTGACGGGCGTCCCCCAACGGGTCTTCCCCCAGGTCAACGATGTGGGTGCGGCCCTGTGGAGCATGGCTGTCTCGGGTGAACTGGCCCGCCACGTCGGCGCCAGCCTCTACCGGGTCCTCGTCGGCTCCGTCGTCGCGATCGCCACCGCCCTTCCGTTCGGGATCGCGCTCGGCGCCAGCCGGGCCCTGTCGGCCTTCTTCTCCCCGCTGCTGCGGTTCTCGGTGGCCCTGGCCGGGATCGCCTGGATCCCCATCGCCACCCTGTGGTTCGGCTACGGCGACGGCGCCGTCATCTTCATCGTGTGGAACGCGATGTTCTTCGCCCTGGCGTACAACACGATGCTGGGCGTGCGCCGCATCCCAGTAGCGCTCCTGCGGTCGGCCCGGTCCCTCGGAGCCGGACCGTGGCGGATGTTCTGGGAGGTGCTGCTGCCCGGCGCCATGCCCAGTGTGATCACGGGCCTGCGCATCGGGCTGGGTTACGGATGGCGGGGCCTGGTGGCCGCCGAGATCATCGCTGCCAGCGCGGGGCTGGGATACGCCCTGTTCCTGGCCCAGACCACCTTCTCCACCGACGTCATCATCGCTTCGATGGTGCTGATCGGAATCCTGTGGCTGCTGACCGACCGCCTCCTGCTCGCCCCGCTGGAACGCCGCACGGTCGAACGGTGGGGCATGACGAGGGGTGATCGCTGATGTCGGCCGTCACGACGCGCACCGACCCCTCCGCGCGGCCGACGCGGCGGCGCGCACCGCTGGCCCGCCGGGTCTGGTCCCGGCTCACCCGCAGCTCCGCATTCCGCACCCTCGGACCGTTCGTGCCGGTCCTGCTCCTGTGGTGGGGCCTGGCCGAGAGCGGGCTGTTCCCGCCGGCGTTCTTCGTGGGGCCCGACCGGGTGGTGGTCGAGTTCATCGACCTCATCCGCAAGGGCGTCCTGCCCGGGTACCTGGGGGACTCCATGGAGCGGCTGGCCTACGGGGTGGGTTTCGGCCTGCTCATCGGCCTGCCCATGGGGTTCCTCACCGCCATGTTCTGGCGGCTGCGCAGAGCGGTCTGGCCGATCCTGCTGTTCTTCCAAGCGATCGCGGACATCGCCTGGCTGCCGATCGTCATCGTGTGGTTCGGGTTCAGCCTGACCGCCGTCACGTTCGTCATCGTCTACACGATCGTGTTCCCCCTCATGCTCAGCGTGGTGGCCGGGGTCGAACAGGTGCCCAAGGAGCTGATCCGGGCCGCGCGCAGCCTCGGCGCGGGACGCGTCCGGGTGTTCTTCGAGGTGATCGTGCCGGGGGCGCTGCCGTCCGTCGCCACGGGTGTGCGGACCGGGCTCGGTTACGGCTGGCGTGCGTTGGTGGCCGCCGAGATCATCGTCGGCACCAGCGGTATCGGTTTCATGATGTTCGACGCCCGCAGGGCAGGCGACGTCAGCCAGGTCTTCCTCGGCATGGTCGTGCTCGGGATTCTCTGGTACATGCTCGACGCGCTGGTCTTGGCGCCGTTCGAGAGGGCCACCGTGGAGCGGTGGGGGATGGTACGCAACATGGAGGGCGACGGATGACCGCACTGGTGATCGAGAACCTGGAGAAGGTCTACACGGACGCCTACAGCGGTGACGAGGTCGTCGCGATCGGCGACGTGTCCTTCACGGTGGAGCAGGGCGAGTTCGTGTCCGTCCTCGGCCCGAGCGGCTGCGGCAAGACCACGGTGCTCAACACCGTGGCAGGTTTCGTGCGGCCCACGTCGGGCTCGGTCGCGGTGGACGGCAGGGACGTCAGCGCCCCCGGACCCGACCGGGGGGTGGTGTTCCAGAGCCACGCCCTGTTCCCGTGGAAGACCGTGCTCGGCAACGTCGCCTTCGGCCTGCGGATGAAGGGCGTGCGGCGGCGTGAACGTGAGGAGCGCGGCCGCGAGTACCTGGACCTGGTGGGCCTGGCCGGGTTCGAGAACCGTTACCCGCACGAGCTCTCCGGTGGCATGCAGCAGCGGCTCGGGGTCGCCCGGGTCCTGGCAAACGAACCCGCGGTGATGCTCATGGACGAACCCTTCGCGAGCATCGACGCGCAAACGAGGCGCAGGCTCCAAGAGGACCTCACCCGCATCTTCGAGGAACGGCGGCCGACCGTGTTCTTCGTGACCCACGACATCGACGAAGCGGTCTTCCTCTCCGACCGGGTCGTCGTGCTTTCCCAGCGGCCCAGTGCCGTCCAGGAGATCGTCACCGTCGACCTGCCCCGTCCGCGCTCCTGGCGTGCGGCGGTGGACCAACCGGGCTTCCGGGAGGCGGTCGCCCACCTGAACGGCCTCCTGGACGTGGACGGCTTGGAGGGTGACTTGGGGGATGACGTGCCGGTCGGCGGCGAGCGGGGCGCCGCGGACGGCGAACGGGGCTTCGCCGGCGAGCGGGGTTCCGGCAACGAACAGGGCGCCGCCGATGTCCGTTAGAGCGCTCGGGGGCAGGGCGGCGAGGAGTGCCACACTGCGGCGGATCGTGGTCGTGGTGCTGCTCGTCCTGCTCTACCAGGGCTGGCTGACCTTCCAGGCGACCGGCAAGGCCGAGCCCGGTCTCGGGGACGAACCCGACGAGCGCGGCCGGTTCGACGTGGACGTGGTCCTCGGCTTCGAACCAGAGCGCTACCACTTCCTCAAACTCCAGGACCACGGACGGGTCTCCGGGACCGACGGTACGACCGTGCACCTGCGCGGAGTCTCGCCCGCCGGGGTCGACGCGCTCGCCCGCGAGTACTGGATCGACACCCTCGCCGTCCCCGACCCCGACTGAGGATGGGCCCATGGACCAAGTACGGAACCCCGGCCCCGCGGCCGACGACGCCGACCGGGCGCGGGGAGCGGCCGCGACCGCGCGGTCGGCGGTCGTGGTGCTCGGCGGTACCAGCGGCATCGGCGCCGCGGTGGCCGCGCGGTTCGCCCGGCGCGGGGACCGTGTCGCCGTCGCTGGGCTGCGGGCCGAACAGGCCCCTGAGGAGGTCCGAGGGGACGCGGAGGTCACCGAGCTCGACGTGACCGGCGAGGGCGAGCTGGAGGACTACCTCGCCGGGTTCCCTGAGATCACCGCCCTGGTCAACACGGCCGGGATCATCCGGCGCCGCGACGAGTTCGACCCCGCGGTGTTCGCGCGCGTCGTGGAGGTCAACCTGACCTCGGCCATGCGCGCCTGCGTGGCCGCGCGGCCAGCCCTCGCCGCGGTGGGGGGATCGATCGTCAACATCGCCTCGATGCTGAGCTACGTCGGCGGCCCCCTGGTTCCCGGCTACAGCTCGAGCAAGGGCGGAATCACCCAGCTCACCAAATCGCTCGCGGTCGCCTGGGCGTCCGAGGGCATCCGCGTCAACGCCGTCGCCCCCGGCTGGATCCGCACCGACCTGACCTCGGGTATCCGCGAGGACGACACCGCGGAGGCCCGCATCCTCGAGCGCACCCCGATGGGCCGGTGGGGAGACCCCAGCGAAATCGCCGGCGCGGTCGAGTTCCTGTGCGGCCCGGACGCGGGGTTCGTCACCGGGGCCGTGCTTCCCGTGGACGGCGGGTACCTCGCTGCCTGACCAGGCCACGCAACCGATCCCCTACAGGAGGAATCAGTGTCCCCGAGCAAAGCCCCACTCATCCAGCCGTCCGCGGACCTGCCCGACGAGATCGCGATCCCTGCCGTTCCCGAGGACCCGCGAATGTGGGTGCCCCAGGCACCGGACGTGTGGTTCCGCCCGCTGATGCTCAACACCGTCACCGGCCAGTGGTGCAACCTGCTCAAGGTCACGGCCTCCGGCGTCGTTTCCCGGCACCGCCATCCGGGGGCCGTGTTCGGGTACGTGATCGAGGGCAAGTGGTACTACCACGAGCACGACTGGGTCGCCGAGGCCGGGCACTTCGTGTACGAGCCGCCCGGTGAGATCCACACCCTCGCCGTCCCGGAGGACTGCGACCACATGGTCACGTTCTTCAACATCACCGGCGCGATGGTCTACGTCGACGGCGACGGGGCGGCCACCGGCTACGAGGACGTCTTCACCAAGATCGAGATGGCCCGTGCCCACTACGACAGCGTGGGCCTTCCCGGGGTCCTCGAACCGCTCATCCGCTGAGTCCGGCCGGTGCCGGGCAGAGGTGGGGGGACCGGAGCGCGTCCGGTCCCCCCACGAAGCGTTCAGGGGCGGCGCCGAACCGGCCCGGACGCGCTAGGGCATGTTCGGCGGGCACTTGCCCTGCTGCGCGCCGCCCCAGCGGCACTGTCACTGCGCATCTCTCAGTCGACAGCCAAACCCGGGCGGGCCCCGCTGTGCGATGCTGCCGAGCTTGCGAGGCAGCGCACAGTAGGGGAACTCCTTCTTCGGCCTTGTGCCAGCACCGCCCACCCGTCGCCCGCCACCACCCTCAACGGACGCCTACGGCGCAGTGCCCCACACCGCTCGCGACGGGCAGCATCCACCTAACACGCCCTAGTAGTTGATCATGTGCCCGGCCAGGCCGTGGACGGCCTCCTTGACCGACTCGCTGAGGGTCGGGTGGGCGTGGATGTTGCGCGCCACCTCGTGCACCGTAAGGTCCCACTGCTGGGCGAGCGTCAGCTCCGGCAGCAGCTCGGTGACGTCCGGGCCGACCATGTGGGCGCCCAGGAACTCGCCGTACTTGCCGTCCGAGATGAGCTTGACGAAGCCGCGGGTGTCACCCAGGCCGTGCGCCTTGCCGTTGGCCATGAAGGGGAACTTGGCGACCTGGACGTCGAAGCCCGCTTCCTTGGCCTCCTTCTCGCTGTAGCCGAAGCTGGCGATCTGCGGCTGGCAGTAGGTGGCCCGCGGGATGAACCGGTAGTCGATCTCCTGCGTCTCGGCGTCGGCGATGGTCTCCGCCGCGACGATCCCCATGGCCTCGGCCGTGTGGGCCAGCATGAGCTTGGCGGTGACGTCACCGATCGCGTAGATGTGCGGGACGTTGGTGCGTCCCCGGGAGTCGATGTCGATGGCGCCCCGGTCGGTGAGCACCACCCCGGTCTTCTCCAGGCCGTAGCCCTCGACGTTGGGCGAGAAGCCGATCGCCTGGAGGAGCTTGTCCGCCTCGAGGGTCTGCTGCTTGCCGTCGGCGCCGGTGACCGTCACCTTGACGCCCCCGCCGGTGTCCTCGACCTTCTCCACCTTGGTGGAGGTCATGATCTTCACGCCGAGCTTCTTGAAGGCCCGGGCGATCTCCTTGGAGACCTCCTCGTCCTCCAGCGGTACCACGCGGTCGAGGAACTCCACGATGGTCACGTCGACCCCGTAGTTGCTCATCACGTAGGCGAATTCGACGCCGATGGCCCCGGCGCCAGCGATGACGATGCTCTCGGGGAGCTTCTCGGTGAGGATCTGTTCCTCGTAGGTCACGACCCGCTCGGACAGGGAGGTGCCCGGGACCAGCTTCGTGGAGGAGCCGGCGGCGATCACCGCGTTGTCGAAGGTGACGGTGCTGGTCGACCCGTCCTCGGCCTTCACCTCGACGGTGTGGTCGTCGATGAAGGTGCCGCGCCCGTTGAGCTCGGTGATCTTGTTCTTCTTCATGAGGAAGTGGACGCCCTTGACCCGGCCGTCCGCGACCTCCCGGCTGCGGCTGAACGCCTTGCCGTAGTCGAACTCCACCGTCCCGTTGACCTTGATGCCGAACTGTTCGGCCTCGTTCTGGAACAGGTGGGCGAGCTCGGCGTTGCGCAACAGGGCCTTGGAAGGGATGCAGCCCACGTTGAGGCAGACCCCGCCCCAGTACTTCTCCTCGACGACGGCCACGTTGAGGCCGAGCTGGGACGCGCGGATCGCCGCGACGTAACCGCCCGGCCCGGCGCCGAGGACGACCAGATCGAAGTGTTGCTGGCCCATGACGGGATCTCCTTGAGTGAGTTTGTGACGCACCCAGTGCAGCCGGCTTGCCCGGGGTGTCGGATTGCCGATCGCCAGCCTAGTCGCGGACCCCGCCCCCGTGTGTGACCGTGTGCGGTCGCGGATCTACTTTACGGAGTCCTTGGAGGTCGGGCCGCCGTCGGAGGGGTGAGGAACGTCCTCGGAAGTCGCCCCGGAGGCGGCTTCGGCGGGGGCCTCGGCGGGGCCTCGGCGTCAGCCTCGAGAACGGTCCCGGCTTCGATGCGCTCGGTCTCGGCGTCGTAGGCCTCGGCCACCTCGCGGAGGGCCTCCGCCTTGCGCGCCTTCTGGTCCCGGACCTGGCCGAGGACCGGGTACATCGCCATGCCGAAGATGAGCGCGAGCGTGATCCACAGGGCGTACTGGTCGATGAGCAGGACCACGTCCACACCCGCCTGGCCCGACGCGTAACCGATGGCCGCGACAAGGGAGGTGATCATGAGGGCGCCGATCGCGTCCAGCAGCATGAAGGTGCTCAGGCGCATCCTGTTCACACCGGCGATGATGTGGGGGATCCCGCCCGGAACACCCGGGAAGTAGCTGAGGGGGATGATCAGCCGCATGACCCAGGGGTTCATCGTCTGCAACCGGTTGGCGAAGCGCTGGCCGCGCTCGCTCGGGATGAGGAAGGCGACGATGCCGTGCCCCCAGCGGCGGCCCACCCACCAGAAGAGCCAGTCGATCTTGATCTTGCCGACCACGCCCGCGACGACCACCAGCCACAGGGGGGCCTCCCCGATGCTGGCGAAGGCCGCGCCGGCGCCGACGGCGGCGTGGCTGCCGGTGACGAAGGCCAGGCCGATCGGGTGGTCCGCGATGAAGAGCGGCCGCAGCGGCAGGGTCAGGAGGAAGAACGCGGGGATCACGACGGCGAGCGTGAGCAGGATCTTGTCCTGGCGCTCGAACCTGCCCTTCCACGGAGCCTTGGCCTTCATCTCGGCCTTGGCGCGCTTGGACTCCTCGAGGTCCCACTCCTTGCCGGCCGCCTTGAGGGCCGCTTCACGGGTGGGCCGGGCACTCTGTTCGCCGTCGCGGGACCGGGGGCTCTTCGTGTTCGTCGTCATGTCCCCAGAATCCCGTGAGAGCGCCCCTGCCGGACAGTCGTAGGAGTCACCGCCTCCTTATGAGGGGTGCTGTGGGCGGGTGATGACAAGTGTCATGTCGGGGCCCGGCCGCCGCGCGACCGGTGCCTGGGTGCTCAGCGTCCGGGTGGGCCCATGGGCCACTTCCAGTGCGGGGCCCAAGTGCTGCTGTCCGACACCCCCGGCGGGAGGGGCGGCAGCAGCCGAGCGCCCGGAGGACGCGTGTCGTCGGGGCTCTCCGGGCCCTGCTCGGGCTCGGGGGCACCGAACGGTTCGAAACCCGGGGACGGATCGGGTCCCCGGAACGGTTCGGGCTCCGGGGACGCCTCCGCTTCCTCGAGCGAGCGGGGTTCCCGCCACTCGGGTTCACCCGGCCCCGGGCCGGTGGCCCACGGTGCGGGGACCGGGAACTCGTCGGGTTCGTCGAGGGGATCGTCCGGGAAGCCCGTGGGGTTCGAAACCGCTTCAGGGCTGGCCGTGAGGTTCTCCAGGGCCGCCCCTGCCCCGGGTTCCGGGGCGTCCAAGTGCGGGTCGAGGGCGCCGAAGGACGCCGACATCGGTCCGGAGTCCACCTCGGCGAAGTGCGCCGCCACACCGAAGTGCCGAGGCGGGCGGCGGTGCGTGCCGGTGTCGTCGTGCTCGATCGAGGGGGCCTGCGGGTGCCGGACCGCGCCGGCCGGGTGCATGCGGGCCCACCAGGTGGCGGCCTCGTCCGGGTGCAGCTCCGCCAGGACGGTGAGTGTGCCCGGGATGCGCGGGTGCCGTCGGCCGGCCCGCCAGGAGTGCATCAGCGACTGCGGCTCCAGGACCAGGACCCGCTCGCCGTCCACCAAGGGGATGTCGCGGGGGCAGGCCTCGTTGCCGACCCACGTCCCGTCGCCGCCGACCAGGTCCCACTCACCGCGCACGACGTCGGCCAGCGGGTCCACCTGGGCGTCCAGGGACGCCGCGACCCACCGCGGGTCCGGCCTGGTACCGGGCAGCCGCTGGCCCTCCTTGCCGATCAGCGCGTCGGCGATCAGGGTGTGCAGCTGGAAGTTGTCGCTCACACCGTCGAAGCGCACGCGGAAACCCCGCCACGAGGCGCGGTCCAGGACGAGGGCCCGGCTCACCTCGGCCATCCGCAGCAGTTCGGCGACCTCGCCGAACTCGGTCAGGCGTGTGGAGAGCGCGTGCACGATCTGACCCAGGCTGTCCAGCGCGCTGGGGTCCGAACGCACCGCAGAGCGCACTGCGGAGTCGCTCAGCATGGCCTTGGCGGCCAGGCCGTAGCGCAGGGAGGTCCACCAGCCGATGGTGGCCAGCGGCGCGTTGTCGCCCAAGACCTCCTCGACCCGCTTCTCCTCGACCTCGCCGACGTCGTTCGGCGGGGGGAGGGTGCCGCCGCCGGTCTTCTCCCAGGCGTGCATGAAGGCCGCGGCCGCCTGGCCGTAACTGCCCAGCTGCCGCAACACCTCCAAACCCACCTGACCGGCCGGCGCTCCGGACTCGACCAGGGCACCGGCCAGGACCGAGAGGTCCGCCGCGATCCCCGCGTAGGGTTCGCAGTCGATCAGGACCGGGGTGAGAGCTTCCATCGCGATGGCGAGCTCCTCCTGGGGTACCTGGGAGGAGAGCCGGAACACGTCGTGCACGGCTTCGGAGAAACCGGATGCCTGGCTGGCGGCGGTGTCGAGCACACGTTGGAACGCGGCGCGGAACTCTTCAGTCACCAGAGAATCCTGTCATACCCGCACGGACTGTCGGTGAACCGGATGCATGTGCACACAACGGGTGACCGAATGCTCAGTGCTGGTCGGTGATCCGGACCTCCCCGCCTTCGTGGCCCGGGTCGAGGAAGGCGAGCAGGCGGTGCCCCTCAGCAGTGATCTCCTCGGTATCCGCATCGGTCAACCGGGTGAAGGGGACGACCTCCAAGGAGGCGGTTCGGCGGCTCCGGTCCACCCGCCACGCGGCGCTCACCTCACCGTCGAGCAGCACGGTCGCGGGCGGCATCCCGTTACGCGCCGAGATGCGGCGCAGGTTCTCGGTGGAGATGACCCGGCTCCGGTCCGCGTGGCCGCGCAACAGGTTGTCGAAGTCGTAGAGGAAACGGACCGGGGCCGGGGTGTCGGGGTCGGGCCGCGGAGCCTCAGGGAGATCGAACAGCTCGGCCCCGTTCTCTCCCCGGAAGGCCGTCAACCGGTCGCGCATGTTCTCGACGACCTCCTTCAGCCGGGTGAGCCCGGACCAGGCCTGTACGTCGCGCACGCTGGCCGGGCCGAAGGCCGCGAGGTAGCGCTGCACCAGGGACTCGCGCCGGGCCCCGCCGTCCATGGTCCTCCCGGTCCAGGTGTCGGCTGGAGCCAGGGCGGGCGGCCCGGAGGCGCCCCAGACACCGCGGGGCGGGACTTGGACCACCGGCAGCAGGCAGCGGACCACGTAGGCCAGGTGGTTTCCGGGCACCCCCGGCCACCGTTCGCCGAGCCGCTCGCCCAACTCCTTGGGGGTGAGCGGACGCTCCTCCAGGAGCTCCCGGCCCAGCGCGACGACGGCCGCGCGGTCCACGTCCGCCGTGGCCCTGCCGTGGACGCTGTGCGCCAGGTCCCGCTCCATGACCTTCTGGGTGACCGGTCGCAACCACCGTGCGTCATCGGGGGTGACCAGGTGCAGGGTCGATCTCATCAGCGACATCCGGACCAGGGATCCGTCGGTGAGCAGCCGCCCGATCCCGTCCGGGTCCGGGTTCTCCAGGCGGTTCTGGAAGCCGACGTACCAGGTGTGCGCGGTCTGCGCCTGCAGCCCGGCGAGGCGGGTGACCAGGTCCGTGGCCGAGAGGTCCACCCGGCGCAGCAGGAGCTGGCGCTCCAGTGTGGCGCGGTTGAGGGCACGGCGGCCGAGGGCGGTGGACATCGCGGTTCCTCCCCGATTCCGAAACGTGCCGGAACCCTATAAGCCGGGGATGACACATCGTCTGGGGCCGCCACGTCAGGTGCCCTGAGGAGTGGCGTTGCGCACATGTCCGCTCGGCCCGGGAAGCGCGCTGGGGCGCCCCTTTCGGAGCGCCCCAGCGTGTTGAGTGGGTGGTTGGGAAACGGTGACCGTGGCCGGCCCCGGGTTCAGAACCGGTCGAGGAGCTGGGCGCAGCGGATCAGGCCCAGATGCGAGTAGGCCTGCGGGTGGTTGCCCAACGCCCGCTCGGTGACCGGGTCGAACTCCTCGGGGATCAACCCCGTCGGCCCCGCACACCCCACCAAGTGCTTGAACAGCTCCTCGGCCTCGGCGCGGCGCCCGGTCAACAGGTACGCCTCGATCAGCCACGTGGTGCACAGGTGGAAACCGCCCTCACCACCGGGCAACCCGTCGTCGCGGTGGTAGCGGTACACCGTCGGCCCGCTGCGCAGCTCGGCCTCCACCGCCGTCACCGTCGCCTGGAAGCGCTCGTCGGAGGGGTCGATCAACCCGGACAGGCCGATGTGCAGCGACGCCGCGTCCAGATCGGTGCCGTCGTAGGCGGTGGTGTAGGCCTGCGCCTCGTCGTTCCAGCCCTTGTCCAGCACCTCCTGGGCGATCTGCGCGCGCAGGTCCGCCCAGGACGGGTCCACGGTGCGCCCGTACCGGTCGGCCAGGGTGATCGCGCGGTCCAGCGTCACCCAGCACATGACCTTGGAGTAGACGCGCTGGCGGGGCTCGTCGCGCTCCTCCCAGATGCCGTGGTCGGGCTCGTGCCAGCGGCGGGCCACCGCCTCAGCCATGGAACGCACCAGGTCCCAGTCGCGGTCGGCGAGTTCGCCGCGCACACCGCTGAGCTGGGCGATGAGTTCGACGACGGGGCCGAACACGTCCATCTGCACCTGGTGGTCGGCCAGGTTGCCGATCCGCACCGGGCGCGAGCCCGCGTAGCCCGACAGCGACTCGATGACCTCTTCGGGCCCCAGGTCGGTGCCGCGCAGGCTGTAGAGCGGGCGCAACAGCTCAGGGCCGGGCAGCGAGGCCACCACGCGGTGCACCCAGTCCAGGAAGGCCTCAGCCTCGGTGGTCGACCCCAGCGAGACCAAGGCCTGGACGGTCAGGGCGCCGTCGCGCAGCCAGCAGTACCGGTAGTCCCAGTTGCGGACACCGCCGATCTCCTCGGGCAGGGACGTGGTCGCCGCCGCCATCACACCCCCGGTGGGCGTGCACAGACCCCGCAGGGTCAGCGCCGAACGCGCCGCCAACGCGTTCTCGGTGTGCGGGAGCTCCAGGGTGTCCAGCCAGGACGACCACTGCCGACCGGTCAGTTCCTGGCGCCCGGCCTCGGTGTGTTCCTCGGGAGCCAGGGAATCGGTGCCGCAGCGCAGTTCCAGCACGACGGGGCGCTCGGAGCGGGGATGCACGGTGGCGCGGGCGACGTCGTCGGTGCCGTCGTGGTCCACGTGCCATTCCACACCCGGGGAGCGCAGCACCATGGGGAAGCCGGCGCCCTGGATGCGCAGGCCTTCGGGTTCGACGGTGATGCGGATGGGCGCGCGGCCGAAGTCCGGGCGCGGCGCGAACTCGACGTTGGCGGGGGTGACACCGCCGAGCACCCGTACCAGGTCGGTGCGGCCGGGTGCGGTGCCGTGTGCGAGGTAGTCGGTGACTTCCAGTCGCGACCACCGGGTGCGCACGGTCATGGTGCCGGGCAGGTAGCGCTGGCCGAGGGGCAGGCCGCCATGGGCAGGGGTGATCGCGTACACGCCCGCCTGGCGTCCGCCGAGCACTTCCGCGAACAGGGCGTTGGAGTCCGGCTCGGGGTGGCAGAACCAGGACAGGCGGGCGTCCGGACCCAGCAGCGCCACGGAGGCCTGGTTGGACAGCATGGACATGCGCTCGATGGGCGTGGGGCGCTCGCCGAACACCCAGGAGCGGCGTTCGGTCGCGAGCATGGCCAGCAGGGTGGCGGCGGTGGGGGTGTCCGGGACGCGGTGGGCTGCGACCGTGGGCTCCTCACCGACCCGGACGCCCGCGTCGGCCCCGGTGTTCAGGTTCATGAACACCGGCTCCTCGCCGTCGCCGCCGCCGATGTAGAGGATCGCGGTGGCATCGATCTGCTCGCGCAGCAGTTCCAGGGCGGCGGCCTTGTCCGCGGGCGGGGCGTCGGGGCCGGTGCCGGGGTGGCGGGGGTCGATGGTGAGGTCGGTGTCGAACTCGGTGCCGTAGGCGCCCACGAGGCGGACCTCGGCGGGCAGCCGGGAGAGGGCGGCGAGGTCGCGCAGGGGGCGGGCGGAGATGACCGCGCACACGGTTCCGGGCAGGTCCGCGAGATCGCGCAGCGCGCGGACCGCTTCGGGGAGGGGGCCCTTGTGGTCGGAGTCGACCGGGGCGAGTGCACCGTCGTAGTCACAGGCCACGAGTAGGCGCGAGGTGCGCGCGAGGGCGGAGACGCGTTGCCGGACGTCGAGAGGCATGGCCTCTAGAGTCGTGTCGGCTGGCCACTGCGGCACTGCCGGAGCCGCCTCGACCACCTGGGTGAGCGTCACGTTGCCTCCTCCACCGGTCCGTTGGTCGACCTGGGAAAATAGGTGAGATGTAGGACTCCGCGCGCATGTGTCTGGTTCACACGGGGTTGGTGTGACGAACGTAGACGCAGGGGTGGTGGCGCGGGATGAGCATCGGGGGACTTTGAACAGACCTAAGGAACATTTAGCGTTCACACGGACAGAACTGGTCATGCCAGCCGTTCTGGAAAAGGTCAGGTCCCCCAGAAGTCAACGCGAGACTACCCGCGCCCCCGCCGTGCGTGCGACACGTGCATTAAGTGAGGCACGTCACGAATAGGACACTTTGTCGTGAGGGCGGAGGAGTCGCCGCTCCTGTTGCGTGACCAGGCCGTCGGTGTGGCGGAGGTCGCGGCCCGGTCTGCGCGGGTGGTCCTCCTGCGCGTGCGTCCGCACCCGAACCCGCACGTACGAAACCCCGCCCCTGGCTGCGGAGGAGTTGTCCACAGCCTGTGGGCGGGGCGTTCGATCGGGCGGCACCGGGAACTGAGTGGTCCGGCGCCGGTCAGATGGTGCCGGTCAGGTGCTGGACGACTCCCATTCGGGCTTGCGCAGGTGGTGCACCCACGCGGGCGGGACGTTGGCGAACACCTTCTCCGAACCGATGCCGTAGCGCTCCAACCAGTCCTGCACCACCCAGCTGGTCCGGGCCTGGCGCAGGTAGTCCTCGCGCTTGGCGATCACGGCCTTGACCTCCTTGGTGTACAGGTACCCGTAGAAGGACAGGGTTCCGCCGGGGCGCAGGACCTTGAAGTAGTACTCGAAGATCCCCTCAACCTGCTCAGGGGTGAAGTTGGCGAACGGCAGACCCGACACGATCACGTCGTAGGTCTGGTCCGTGCCCATCTCGTCCACAAGGCAGGCGTGCACGTTGGCCGCGTCGGCGATCGGCGTCATCACCGGGTCGGTTTCCAGCAGGTGTTCGACGTAGGACGCGAACTCCGGGTTGGATTCGACGAAGTCGACGGTGTCACCCGGGCGCATCGCCGCGGCGATCCCGCGGCTGATGGCGCCGGTCCCGGCCCCGGCCTCCAGAATGCGCAGGGGCTCGTCGGGTTCGGTTCGGAAACGGATGTGGTCGGCCATGGCGTGCGCCAGGGCGCTGCTGCTGGGCACGATGGAACCCGTGGCATGGAAGGTTCGCAGCGCTTGGCTGAAGAAGAGTCTGGTGTCACGCAGACGCTCATCCAGCCTGAGGGCGGAAAAGGGTCCGGCAGGGCTCTGAGTCTCGGACATGGTTGAACGCTAACGCCTCTGTGCTGCTAGGGGGAGACCGTGGCGGCCTTTGTCTGGGAAACGCCGCGTGGCTATCACCACCGCGCGGAAGGGAACCGGCACCGAACGGGGCGTCAGGTATCGGGTGGCCAATGACACAGGCTCTACGCTGTGGGGATGAGCGAAGCGGCCAAGTCCCCCGGTCCCCCCTCCCACCCCAGGACCGCACTGGTTACCGGAGCCTCGAGCGGTATCGGTGAGGAGTACGCCCGCAGGCTCGGCCAGCGCGGCTACGCCTTGGTCGTGGTCGCCCGCAGGGGCGAGCTCCTCGAAGGGTTGGCGGCGGACGTACGAGAGCGCTGCGGAACGGACGTGGAGGTCCTCTCCGCCGATCTGGGCACCCCCAAGGGTGTGGCCACCGTCGCCGACCGCCTCTCCGTGGACGGCGCCGGGGACCTCGCCCCGATCGACCTCCTGGTCAACAACGCCGGCCGCGGTGACGGCGGCGCGTTCGCTGACCAGGATCCCGACGAGATCGACGCCATGCTGGACCTCAACGTCCGCGCGGTCCTCCAGCTGACCCGCGCGGTCCTGCCGGTCCAGCTCGCCCGTCGCGCCGCCGGTTCGGACCACAAGCTGGGCGTGGTGAACGTGTCGTCGATGGCGGGCGAGATCCCCGCCAATCCGGGCGGCTCCGTCTACGGCGCGGGCAAAAAGTTCGTCACGCTGTGGAGCGAGAGCGTGGCCGCTGAGGTGCGCAGGCAGGACGTGCACGTCACAGCGGTCCTGCCCGGCTTCGTGCGTACCGACATGACCCGGGGTGTTCAGGAGCAGGGCATGCCCGAGTTCGCCTTCGTCCCCAAGGAGCACATCGTCCGCGATTCCCTGCGCGCCTGGTCGGCGGGGCGCCCGGTGGTCATCCCCGGGGGCCAGTACAAGGCCGCCGACGGTGTCCTGCGGATCCTGCCCAGGGCCCTGGTCCGGGCCGTCGCCCGCCGTATGGCGTGACTCGGGGCACCGGCGGCTCTTCCTGAGGCTCCCCGTCCCCGGTTGGTCACGGGTAGTTGGAAGCACCTAGTCTGGTAGCGCACTGTCGGTCGAGGAAAGACACCATGAAGACCTTCGAAGAGCTGTTCGCCGAGCTGTCCGAGAAGGCGCGCTCCCGCCCCGAGGGGTCCGGGACCGTCGCCCAACTCGACGCTGGCGTCCATGCCATCGGCAAGAAGGTCGTCGAGGAGGCCGCCGAGGTCTGGATGGCCGCCGAGTACGAGTCGGATGAGCAGGCCGCCGAAGAGATCTCGCAGCTCCTCTACCACCTCCAGGTTCTGATGCTGGCCCGCGGCCTGCGCCTCGAGGACGTCTACAAGCATCTTTAGGCCGGTGTCCCGCGGTCACGCGGAAGCGTTGTAGCGCACCGGCCCATCAGACGTCCCCGAACACGCCAGAGCGACAAAGGAACCCAGACATGCCCGACATGCTCAGGATCGCCGTGCCCAACAAGGGCCAGCTGTCCGATCCCGCCGTCCAGATGCTGCGCGAGGCCGGGTACCGGCAGCGCAAGAGCAGCCGCGACCTCGTCCTGGTCGACCCGGACAACAGCACCGAGTTCTTCTTCCTCCGCCCGAAGGACATCGCCGTCTACGTCGGCGAGGGCATCCTCCAAGCCGGGATCACCGGCCGCGACATGCTGCTGGACTCCGGTGCCCCGGTGGACGAGGTCCTCCCGCTGGGCTTCGGCGGGTCCACCTTCCGCTTCGCCGCCCCCGGCGGCGACCAGATGAAGCTCGCCGACCTCAACGGCAAGCGCATCGCCACGTCCTTCGACGGGCTCCTCCGCTCCTACCTCGACGAGCAGGGCGTGGACGCGCGGGTCATCCACCTGGACGGTGCCGTGGAGAGTTCGGTACAGCTCGGCGTGGCCGACGCGGTGGCCGACGTCGTCTCCACCGGGACCACCCTGCGCAACGCGGGAATGGAGACCTTCGGCGACCCGATCCTGGTCTCGGAGGCCGTGGTCATCCGGCCGACGGGCGCCTCGGAGGACCAGCAGATCGACCTCCTGCTCCGCCGCCTGCGCGGCGTCCTGGTGGCGCGCGACTACGTGATGATGGATTACGACGTGCACGCCGAGAAGCTCGACGGGGCGGCCGCTCTCACGCCGGGCATGGAGGGGCCGACGGTCTCCCCGCTGCACCGCGAGGGCTGGGTCGCGGTCCGCTCGATGGTGCCCCGCAAGGAGGCCCAGCGGATCATGGACGACCTGTGGGAGCTCGGCGCCCGCGCCATCCTGGTCACCGACATCTACGCCTGCCGCCTGTAGCGGCCACCAGCTTGTAGGGATCACCCGCCTGTAGGGGCCACGGGGACGGTCGGCCGGCCCCGTGGCTCCGGCCCTATGTGACGCGGCCCGCCCCGTTCCGGAGCCGTATGAGGGCGCGGCCGTCGGCGTCAGCCGGGCGTGACGGTCAGTGTGGTCTCGTCGCCGTCGGCGGCCCCCGCCACGGTGACATGGAGGACCCGCAGCTCGCCGTCCCAGTCCGCCGTCCAGCCCTCGTCACCGGACGGAGTGTCCACGGCGAGCTCGAACCCGGTTCCGGACCCTTCCCCGGGCCCGTCTCCGAAGGTGTCCTCGGGCAGGTACAGCTCGGTGGCCCCGGACACCTCAGTGCGCTCGGTGTAGCGCACCCGGAGTGCGGCCTCCCCGGTGTCGTAACCCAGATCCGCCGGCTCCCCGGCGATCGCGCGGGGATAGGCCCGGTTCATCACGTCCGCCAGCGGACCGGGGGTGAGCTCCTGGTCGTTCCCCTCCCGCTCCTCCCAAGGCCCCCAGCCGTCGTGGTCGTTGGACCAGTACGCCCGACCCGTGGACATCGCCTCGGTCTCCTCCAGCATCCGCTCGACGAACTCCGGCGCGCCCGCTCCGGACATGTCCAGGCCGAACTCGCCCAGCACGATCGGCGCCTCCAGCCGTTCCCCCACCACCTGGACGCTGCGCGACCACGCGTCGACGCTCGTGTCGACCTGTCCCCTGGCGTCGCCCTCGTAGGGCTGACCCAGGTCCATGGGCAACGCGTACATGTGCGGGGCGTAGACGATCCGGGGCCGGCCCTCGCGGGGGTCGTCGAGGTGCGGCAGGGCCGACGGCAGTCCCCAGTTCACGCCGACGGCCTGCCCCTCCACGAAGATCCACGTGTCCTGGTCGGACTCGCGGATCCGCGCCATGGAGAGGCGGTAGAGCTCGGCGAGGGGGCCGGCCTCGAAGTCGGTGCCTTGGAGGCTGCCGCCGAAGGGCTCGTTCATGAGGTCGTAGCCGATGACCGCGGGGTCGCCCCGGAGAAGCGTTCGGCGACGTGGCCCCAGGCGTCAGCGTAGGCGTCCATCAGATCGGGGTGCTCGCCGGTGGTTCCCCAGAAGTGGTCGAAGGCCCGCATCACCCCGGGTTCCAGGTACACGAGCTCCCACATCTCGTTGCTCTCCACGCGCAGCCCGTCGTTGTGGGTGGCCCACTCGGGTGCGCCGTTGCCGGAGTGCTCCTCGGGGCTGGTGTAACGGCCGTAGAGGTCCTGGTGCATGTCCAGGAGCACGTGGTAGCCGAGGTCCGCGTACCAGCCGACGCGCTCGGCGACCGCGTCCAGGTACTCCTCGTCGTAGACGCCCTCTTCGGGCTCCAGGGCCTGCCACTGGATGAGGAGGCGAACAAAGTTGGTGCCCATGGTGTCGTACTCGGTCTGGACGTCCTCTTCGGTGATCCAGGGCAGCCGGTCCGGGTCGCTCTTGGCGGAGCCGGAGGTGTTGAAGCCGTGCAGGAAGAGCGCCCGCCCCTGGTCGTCGGTGATGTACCTGGTGGGGCCGGGGTCGTTCCGGGTGATGCTGGCGGCGAGGCCGCCGAGCACCAGAACGAGGACGGACAGGAGGGCCGTGACGAGTCTGCGCTTGCCGGTGCGCCGCATCTCGCTCCTGGGGATGGGGGAAGACGTGGGCTGTGCCGATGAGAGCTAGGTCACTATGATGCAAAACGTGAATGTTATTCGCAATAACCGTCCCCCCGTTGCCGCCACGGCCACCGCTGTTTCCGCCCTCCTCCCCTGCCTGCTCTTCGGTAGCGCGGCCTTCGTCACCTGGCTCGGCTCCCGCGCCGCATGGCTGATGCTGCCCACTTCCCTGGGCGTGCCCTTCGCCTTTCCCCGGCTGCGCCTGGTCTCCTTCGTGGGCCAGCCCGGCTGGAACCTGGTGGTCGAACTCGTCGCCGTCGTGCTCCTGGCGGCCGTCGCCGCATGGTGGGTGCACCGGGCCGTACGGCGCCGTCCCGAGGCCAACGCCTGGCGGGTTCTGCTGTCCGCCTGGGCCGGGATCCTGCTGGGGCTCGTGCTCGCCAACGCGCTGCGCGCCGCCGCTGCTGCGGCGGCTATCGGTGTGGGGCCGCTGGTCCTCTTCGGCTTCGCCTTCGCGGGCGTGCTCAGCGGCCTGCTCTGGGCGGCCTGTGCGGGGTGGGTGTGCGCGCTGCCCGTGGCGCTCGTCCACCGGTTCACCGCCCCCGACCAGCAGCCGGAACCGGCGGAGACCACCGGTGGGGCCTGAGTAGCGGGGCCTCTCGGGGCCGGTCCGGGTGCTCTTCCGGGCCGGCCTCCGGATCACTGCGGTGGATTCTCGCTTCCGCGCGGGCGCGACTGGAGCGCGGCCCAGATCAGGGGGATTTGCAGGGGAACCCGCCCCCAGGCCAGCACCTTGTCGTCGGCCACCGACGGCAGCCGTCCCGAGCCGGAGTCGAGAGCCATCTGGATGTTGGCGGGCCACACCGCCAGGAGCAGCGCGGCACTGGCCGGTCCCGCCCACTTCCGGCGGGTGAGCAGTCCCACGCCGCAGGCGAGTTCGGCGGCACCGCTGCCGTAGACCCACGCGCGGGGTTCGGGCAGCTGCCGGGGCATGATCGCTTCGAACGGCTTCGGTTTGAGGAAGTGCAGCACTCCGGCGCCCACGAAGACGCCGCCGAGCGCGAGCGGTGCCGCCTTGCGGACTCTGTCCAGGGTCGTGCTCTTCAGGGGGTTCATCCGGTCTCCTTTCGCGGTGCTCCCCAAACCTACTCGTCAGTAAGGAAGTGTCCTCGCACCGGCCCGCCTGAATGCGCGCGGGACCGAAATCCCCACGGGCGGGGCCGGTTCGAAGGCACAATTGGGGACATGAACCAGCGAACGCGGGAACTCGCCCCCGAAGGTGAGTCGGTCACCCTGGCCCGGGTGACCGGGGAGACCGGCGGCGACTTGGTGTTGCGCCGTGAGGGCGCGCACTACGAGATCTACTCCAACGGCCTCTTCCTCATGGATACCCGGGACGGGACCTCGGAGCGGGAGATGGTGCGCGCGAGCCTGGCCGGGCTCCCCTCGGGCCGCTCGCACGCCCGCGTGCTGATCGGCGGTCTCGGCGTGGGCTTCTCCGCCCGCGAGGCTCTCGACCACCCCCAGGTGTCCCGCGTGGACGTCGTGGAGCTCGAACCCCACGTGATCGCCTGGCACGACGGCGAACTGGGCGAGGCCGCCGACTACGTCCACCACGACCCCCGCTGCCTCGTCCACAACGCCGACATCGTCGCGTGGCTGGAGGACGCGTCCGGGGCCGTGAAACCGAGCCGCTACGACGTCATCTGCCTGGACACCGACAACGGCCCCGACTGGACCGTGGTGGAGAACAACAACCGGCTGTACGAGGCAGCGGGCCTGGAACAGCTCATCCGCCTGCTGAAGCCCGGCGGGGTGCTCTCGTTCTGGAGCGCCAACGCCGTCGACAGCTTCGAGGACCTGCTCAGGTCCCGCTTCGCGTCGGTGGAGGTCGTGGAGGTGCTGGTCGCCCGGGGCGTCCCGGACACCGTCTACCTCGCTTCAAACCCCCTCTAGAGGCCAACGGGAGGTTGTCCGGGGCGTTGCTCAGGCCAGCCCCCACCGCTCCATGGCCGCCCGCAGGTCGGCGGGGCCGCGGTGGTGCACCCCCGTCATGCCCAGTTCACGGGCGGCCGCCACGTTGGTGGCACTGTCGTCCACGAACGCGCACTCCTCCGGGGCGGCACCCGCGCGTTCGGCCGCGATCCGGTAGACCCGGGGGTCCGGTTTGGCCACGCCCACCCGGGACGTGTTGACCGCGTCCGCGGCCAGGTCGGCCAGGCCCAGGGCAGCCAGGTCCGACTCCAGCCGGGTGGTGGCATTGGACACCAGGACTACGGGCACGTGGTCTCGGGCGGCGGTCAGCAGCTCCGCGACCTCGTGGTCCACCGTTCCCGGCACTTTCGTCCACGCCGCGACCAGGGATCGGCCCCGGTCGGGGCCTCCGCAGCGGTCGGCCAGTGCGGCCGCGATGCCCTCGCGCCACTCCTCGTCGGTGACCTGGCCGGTGATCGCGGGCAGCAGGCGGTCGGGGTGGAAGGCCGTGCCAGCCAGGGTGCCCTCGGGCAGGCCGTGGGCGAGGTCGGCGCCGGTCATCGCTTCGGGCGGCCACAGCCGCAGGACCCCGTCCACGTCGCAGAGGAGGGCACGCGGTGCGCCGTTCTGAGCGCCCAAGGGGGTCAGCCCTGGTTCTGGGACATGTAGCGGGCGAACTCGTCCAGCGAGATCCGGTGGTCGCCGTCGCTGTCCATCGCCCGCACCACGTCGGCGGCCTGTTCGTCGGTGGTCTGGTCACCCAGGTTGCGCATCAGCGACGCCAGCTCCTGCGCGGAGATGAGACCGTCGCCGTCGGTGTCGACGAGGGCGAAGGTGGCGGCGTAGTCGGCGGTCTCGGCCATCGGGGGTCACACTCCGGGTCTGCTGGGGAGGGGGATCGGGCTCGCGCCAGGCTACCGGTGGCCGCGCGTACGGGCCAGTGGTGTACGGGAGCCGGGCCCGGCGAGGTGACCCGGGCAGGCCCGGCCGTGTTGAGGAGCGCCACCTGGCCGATGCGCCTGGCCAGCGGTGACAACGGCCGAGGGGCCGCACGCCCCGCGTGCGGCCCCTCGGTGGCGACAGTTGGTCCTTTGGCCGGTCAGTGGGTGCTGGTGGCCGCCTTCGACCCGATCCAGCGGGCCACCACGGTGAACGCCAGCACCAGCACGAAGAGGCAGAGTGCGGCGCCCCAGGCACGGTCGATACCGGCCTCGAAGGGCTGGGCGGCGCCCCGGTACAGCTGCATCGGGACCGCGCCCTGCGGGTCGCCCTGAAGGGAGGTGACAACCAGGCCGGACCCGAAGGCGGTCAGCAGCAGCGGAGCGGTCTCACCGATGCCTCGGGCCACAGCCAGCATCGAGCCGGTGGTCAGGCCCGGAGCGGCCGCGGGCAGGACCGTGTGCACGATCGTCTGCCACTTGCGGGCGCCCAAACCGTAGCTGGCGTTGCGCATCTCGTTGGGGACGAGCCGGAGCATCTCCTCCGCGGACCGGGTGACGATCGGCAGCATCATCACGGCGATCGCCACCGCGCCGGCGAAGGTACCGAAGCCCATACCGCCCCAGCCGATCACCAGCAGCCCGTACACGAACAGGCCCACGAAGATCGACGGGATACCGGTCATCACGTCGGTGAAGAACCGGATCGCCGAGGTCATCCGGTTCGGGCCGTACTCGACGATGTAGACGGCCGTAGCGATGCCGAACGGGATGGACATCAAGACGGCCAGCGCCATGATGTACAGCGTTCCGAAGAACCCGGCCGCGTAGCCGCCGCCGTCGCGCCGGGGCGGCGGCTCGGTCTGGGTGATGAAGTCCAGGTTGACCACGCCGATGCCCCGACGGGTCACCTCGAAGATGATCAGGACCAGCGGGATCATGGCGATGACCATGGCCGCGGTCAGGGCCACGGTCGCCGACCGGTCCTTGAAGCGCCGGTACGCGGACCCCGGAGGGCGCTCGCTCAACGGGGCGGGGCGGCGTGGTGGGGCGGTTGTGGTGCTCATACGGCGGCGTCTCCCGTCATGCGCCCCAGGCGCCAGACGATGATACGGGCGAGGATGTTGACGATCATCGTGACCAGGAAGAGGGCGACACCGATCGCCATCAGCCCGGTCCTGGCCTCCGGCGTTGCCTCACCGAAGGTCGCGGCGATGTGCGAGGCCATGCTGCTGCCGGTCCCGAACAGGCTCGCCCCCCAGGACTGGGAGCCGCCGATCAGCATCAGGACCGCGATGGTCTCTCCCAGCGCGCGGCCCAGGCCCAGCATGGCCGCGGCGACGATCCCGGAGAAGCTGGCGGGGAGGACCACCTTGCGCATGACCTCCCAGCGGGTGGACCCGAGCGCGTAGGCGGCCATGCGCTGGTCGATCGGGTGGACCGAGATGACCTCGCGGATGATGGCGGTCATGATCGGCAGGATCATGATGGCCAGCACGATCCCGGCGGCCAGGTAGCCGACGCCCCGGATCGGTCCCTCGAAGAGGAAGACCCAGCCGAGGAGGCTCTCGAGGACCTCGAAGAAGGGGCGCAGGACGTTCGGTAGGAACCAGTGCAGGCCCCAGAGGCCGAAGATGACGCTCGGCACCGCCGCGAGCAGCTCCACCGTGTAGGCGAGCGGCTTGGCCAGGCGGCGCGGGGCCAGGTGCGTGATGTAGAAGGCGACCATGATCGCCAGCGGCAGCGCGATGACGATGGCGATGGCCGAGGTGACCAGGGTGCCGTAGATGAACGGCCAGGCTCCGTAGGTGCCGGTGATCTCGGTCCGGGAGTTCCCGGTCTGCCACTCTTCGCCGAACAGGAAGCCGAAGAAGCCCTCCTTGGCGAAGACGGGCCAGGCCTCGGAGGTGGTCCGGATGACCATCAGCGCCAGGATGACCAGCACGATCGTTCCGCAGGCCGCGACGGCCCACTTGAAGATCGGGTCGGCGAAGCGCCCCTTGCTGGAACTCAGCGTGCCCCGCCGGGGTTCCTCCGGGGCCGGGGCCTCGGGGGCCTCAGTGGACATGGTGCGTCTCCTCTTGATGGCTTTCGTGGGAGTCGGAGAGCGGTGCGCCGGGCGACGCGTGGCGGCTCGCTGTTCCGCCGGGCACGCCCGGACCCGGGGACGGGCCCGGACCCGGGGACGGGCCCGGGGCGGGAGGGAACGGGGTCGGGGCGAGCCCCGACCCCGGTGGGGTGTTACTCGTCGGTGTCGTTCTCTACGTCCCCGTCGGCGTCGTCGCCGTCCGCGTCGCCTTCGTCGGCTTCGCCGTCGTCAGCGCCGTCACCGGCGCCGTTCTCGGAGTTGGTGCGCTCGATCTCGGTCAGCACGCGCTCCTTGAGCTCGTCGCTCAGCGGGGCGTAGCCGAGCTCCGCGACGACCTCGTTGGCTTCCTCGTCCTCCAGCGCCCAGGTCCAGAAGTCGATGAGCGCGTCCGCGGTCTCGTCGTCGTAGCCGCAGGTGTAGGTGAAGATCCAGTTGGTGCCGGCGATCGGGTAGCCCTCACCGCCGATGTCGTCGATGCTGAAGCGGAAGTCCTCGGGGATGTCCGCCTCCTCGGAGGCGGCGGTGGTGGACTCCAGGGTCGGCTCGATCGGTTCGCCGTCGGCGTTGACGATGGTGGCCGCGGCCAGGCCGGCCTCGTCCACGTAGGCCTGGTTCACGTAGCCCACGCCGCCCGGGTTCTGGCTGATGCCCTGGGCGACACCGTCGTTCTGCTGACCGCCGACCAGGCCGTCGGCCCAGTCGATCTCGCTGCCGCTGCCGTACTCGTCGGCCCACCAGTCGACCTCGTGGCTGAGGTAGTGGGTGAACACCTCGGTGGTGCCGGAGCTGTCGGAGCGGTGCACCGGGACGATCCCGTCGTCGGGCAGGTCCATGTCCGGGTTGAGTTCCTCGATCGCCGGGTCCGTGTAGGTGTCGATCTCACCGGCGAAGATGCCCGCGACCGCCTCGGCGTCCAGGACCAGGCCCTCCAGGTCCGGGTTGTCGAAGGCGATGACGACCGAACCGAACACGACGGGGAACTGGATGGCTTCGCAGCCGCGGGCCTCCGAGGCGGTCTCCAGGTCCTCGTCGGTGAGGTAGCGCTCGGACGAACCGAAGTCGACCGTCTGCTCGAGGAACTGCTCGATGCCGGCTCCGGAGCCGACACTCTGGTAGTTGATGCTGATGCCCGGCTGGACATCGTTGGAGTAGGTGTGCATCCAGTCCTGGAACAGAGGGTCCGGGAAGCTGGCGCCGGCGCCGGTCAGGGAGCCGCTGAGATCGGCGCCGCCGTTCGCTTCATCGGTCTCCCCGCCACCGTTGCTGCACGCGGCCGCGAGCAGGGGGATGGCCGCCAGAACGGCGAGCTTGGAACGCCCGTTGCGCATGTCGTAGTTCTCCTCGTTGAATCACCGCTGTCGGGGCTGACGTAAAACGACACTAGGTGCGTAGAAAGTCGCTGCGTCATCGAAATAGCGGCCGTTGGGTAGAAGACGGATGAATGGCGGGTGAATGAATATCACTATTCAATAACGGGCGAGGTGCATGATGGTGTCCGTGGTATCGAGCGCGCGGAATCAATCTGCACTGAACTGCGGTTATGAGGGGACTCTCGGCCGAGTCGCGGATGTTCGGGCGTCGGGAAGATGACGCATTCGAGCTCTCGTCGGTTCATTCGTTCATGCGCCTTGGGGAAAGGTGACGGAAACATGAACGGTGGGCCTCTCCGGATTTTTCGGAGGGCCCTCCTGGTGGTTCCTGTTTCTTCCCTGGGTGCCGCCTATCCGCCGTTCGCGGTGTCCAGCCGGTAACCGATACCGCGGACCGTGTGGATGAATCGGGGGTTGGCCTCGGAATCACCGAGTTTGTGCCGGAGGCGGCGGATGTGCACGGCGATCGTGTTGTTCACCGGGGGGAGGGGCTTGCGCCAGACCTCGGTCCACAGCTCCTCGCGGCTGACCACTCTGCCGCTGTGTCTGAGCAGGAAGTCCATGATCCCGAACTCCCGCAGTGCCAGGTCGACCGGCTGTCCGTCCACGAACAGCCGGTGGCCGAGCGCGTCCAGTTCCAGGTCGCCCGAACGCAGCGCCGACGGCGCACCGGGAACGACGGCCGGAGTTCCGTCCGGGCCCGGCAGCGAGCCCCGCAGCAGCGCCGCCAGTTCGGGGATCCGGTAGGGGCGGTTCACGCACGCGGTCGCCCCCGCGGAGAGAGCGCGCATCGCCCGCTGGGAGTCGCCCGGGCCGACCCCGATGAGGATGGGGATATCCGTCGCCCGCCGGGTCACCCGCACCAGCGTCTCGAGGTCCACCTCAGGCGGCGCCGCGCTGGTCAACAGGGTGTCCGGGCGCATCAACCCCACGCGGAGCAGCGCTTCGGCGCCGTCCACGCAGACCGTGATGTCCACGTCGTGGCCGCTCAGCGAGAGCACGAGCTGATGCGACTGCTCGGACTCCGGTTCCACCAGCAGAACCCGAAGCGGACCTTCCGGCTGGTCCACCCGGTCCACCCGCTCCACCCGCACCTCGTCGTCCGGCGCGCCCGAAGGCGGGGGAACGGTTGAGGAAGGGGTGGGCGCGGGCATGGGCGGGTCCACTTCGTCGAGGGGATGGCCGGGTGGAACGCGGGGCGTTGTTACCCGAAGCGTCCGGAAATGTAGTCCTCGGTGCGCTGGTCGGAGGGCTTGCTGAAGATCGTCGCCGTCTCGTCGTACTCGACGAGGCTGCCGTAGCGGTCCCCGGCGTCGTCCACGGCGGCGGTGAAGAAGGCGGTGCGGTCCGAGACGCGCGCCGCCTGCTGCATGTTGTGGGTGACGATGACGATCGTGAACTCGGCCGCCAGCTCGTACATCAGGTCTTCGATCTTGAGCGTGGCGATCGGGTCGAGCGCCGAACAGGGCTCGTCCATGAGGATGACCTCGGGGTTCACCGCGATGGTGCGCGCGATGCACAGGCGCTGCTGCTGGCCGCCGGAGAGGGCGAAGGCGCTCTCCTTCAGCTTGTCTTTGACCTCGTCCCACAGGGCGGCCTTGGTCAGGGTCTCCTCGACCAGGTCGTCCATGTTGGCGCGCGAACCGTTGATCCGGGGGCCGTAGGCGACGTTGTCGTAGATGGACTTGGGGAAGGGGTTGGGCTTCTGGAAGACCATGCCGATCCGGCGGCGGACCTCGATCGGATCCACCTCGGGGGCGTACAGGTCCTCGCCGTGGTAGGTCACCTTCCCCTCGACCCGCGCACCCGGGATGAGGTCGTTCATCCGGTTGAGCGTGCGCAGGACCGTGCTCTTTCCGCAGCCGGACGGGCCGATCATCGCGGTGATCTGCTGCGGGCCCACCTTCAGGCCGACGTCGCGCACGGCTCGGTTGGTCCCGTAGATGACCGACAGGTCGGAGATGTCGAAGACGGGGTTGCCGAGGTCGGGGATCTCGCGGTTGTACCGGACGGTGTCGGGGGCGATCCCGCGGCCGGACTCGGTGCCGCGCGGGGTAGCGGTGTTGCTGACAGACATGGGGCCACTTCCGGGTCGGACGGAGTTCGGTGGTCCCGCGGGGCGAACCCGCGGAGCGCGGTCGGTACCCATGCAAATATGTCCGTGTGAAGCGGGGGTGAACGAACCCCGTGGCCGAGGTGAACGTGGGCGGTGGAGTGGGAAGCCCCCGGTGACGTTCCGGTGTCGCCCGGTCCGGGACAGGTCACTCCGTCGGTGCGTGCGCGGCGGTGGACCCGGCGGGTACGCCCGAGAACGGTCAGTCCTCCAGCGGGCGCGGGGGCTTGCCCCGCCTCAGGTGTTCGGTCATCAGGTCGGGGCGGATCCGGCGGACCAGTGCAAGGAGCCGGTCAGTACCCAAACGGCCGGGAGGCATGACCAACAGGACCGGGTGCCGGTCCGCGCTGAACATCCACTTCTTCCCGCCGGTCGGTACCAGTTGGGCCCAAGGAGGCAGCCGGAGGTCGGATCGGCCGCCGTAGAGGTGGACCTCGACCCGGGTGGTGGTGCTCCGGCGGCCCATGACATGTGCTTCGACCAGGTGCACGTCCTCCCAGGGCACGTGCGCGCTCTGCCCGTGGAACCACCACTTGGGGGAGCGGAAGAGGGTGATCCCGTGCCGGTCCACCCGGATTCCGTGAACGGTGAGGGTACGGGGCGCCAGCACGGTGAGGGTGATGAGTGCGCCCAAGAGGAGGAGCGCGAACACGGCGGAGAAGGCAAGTCCGGCCACCGATCCCGGTACGGGCTCCGCCGCCACTTCCAGCGCGAAGATGCCGGTCAGCAACGTCACCATGACGAAGAAGGCAGCCACGCACGTCAGCACCAGCCAGGTGCACACCTGGGGGCCGCCGCAGTCCACGGTGCCGTGGTCCGGCTCGTCGGAGGGCCGCGCAACCTGGTTCACGGCCTCGGAGGCATGGGCCGTGGCCTCGGGGAGCCGGTCGGTGGTCTCGGGGATCTGGCCAGTGGGATCGAGGGCTGTGGGCTGGTGGACAGGGGACGTGGGTTCGACCAGATCGGGCCGCCACACACCGACCGCGTCGATGATCCGCACGGTCTGGTCGGCACGGAAGACCACCGCCACACGGGGAAACGCTTCGAGGGTCGGCTCGTCGAGGTGGTCCCCGTCTTCCATGACGAACCTGACCCAGGTCGGTGAGCGCTTTCCGAGCGGAAGGTCGTACAGGTAGAAGGAGAGCTCGCGATCGTCGGCGCCGCGGTCCGACGTCTTGCGCATCCCTTCGGCCGCGTCGACGTTCACCACGGCCACGATCTCGTCCCAGGGCACGTGCAGGAGCCGGCCGCGCGACCACCACTTCGGCCGCTGTTCGAAGGACACGCCAGCGGCGTCGACACGGATGCCGTGTTCGGTGACCGCCCACGGGAGAACCAGCAGCAGAAAAGCCACGAAGCCCGCCGCTACCGCAGCCAGCACGGTGGAAACCGTGGTACCGGCGTCGGGGACCAGGGCGGCCCCCGCGAGTACAAGGGCGACGAGCAGACCGCTGCCCCAGAGGAGGAAGGTGTTGCCGAACGGCGCCCACACCGCTTGCTTCGGTCCGGTACTCATAGTGCGACCGTCAGGTCCGGGCGCATCGCGCGCACCGCGGCGGCCAGGGCCGCGTCGCCGCCTCCGACCGAGATGCTGATCCGGGTGAGCGGGTGATCCGGGGAAGCCGGTGACAGTGCTTCCTCGCGGAGGTTCACGGTGCACCATGTGGGTGCTTCGCTGACCGCGTCGGGTCCCTGGAGGAGGAGGGTGACCGTGCCGCCGGTCCCCTGGCCGCCCAGGGCGGCCCCGCGGACCAGGCGGATCCCGTCCCATGGAAGGGCAACCGTACGGCCGCCGAACCAGAGCAGCGGCTCTTGGATGAGGGTGAGACCAGAACGGTCGACCCGAACCCCCTGGCGGGTCATGCAGCGGGGAGCGCCCCAGACCACCCACCACCACAAGAGGGACAGGGTGACGGCCATGAGCACCGTGGCAGGGGCGTTGTCGAGGGTCAGCCCTCGGGAGGAGCCGACCTCTTCTATGAGCATCACTATTCCCATCGCGGAGTAGTACAGCACGACCAGCGCGCCCACCGTCCACCACCGAGCTCTGCGGCGCCGTGTGTCCACCACGACGGGGTCCGGTCCGGGATCCGCCGCGGTGGGCGCCCGGTGTTCCGCGGTGTTGGCGCGGCGCAGGGCATCGGTCTGTTCGACCACGGCCTCCCCGAAGAGGTCCGGTGCGGCCTCCCGCACCACCGCCACCAGCCGGTCCGCATGGGCGGACGGGGGGACGGCGAGGATCAGCTGCGGCCAGGGGTCGGGCCGCTTCCGGTCCCGGTCGGCCGGTGCCCGCGTGGCCCATTGCGGCAACGGTTGCTTCGGGAAAGGCGGCCGGTGCAGGTGCAGGCGGACGAGGGTGCGGCCCCGCCCCGACCTGCTGTGCCCCAGCGTGATGTGGTGGATGTCGGTCCAGGGGACGGCGGACCGGCGCCCGCTGGACCACCACAGGGCATCACGCAGGAGTGTGATTCCGGTGTGGTCCACCCGTACGCCCTGCCGCGACCAGGAACGCGGCAGGGCGGCGGTCAGTACGACCAGCCAGACAAGCGCGCCCGCACCGAGCGCCAGCATCGGGAATACCGCCGTTTCCTGTTCCCCGAGGGTCTGCCCCTCTCGCAGGTGGCCGAACAGGACGTACAGCGGGAGGGCCCCCATCCCCAGGAGAATGAAGACGGCGAAGAAGACACGCATGCTCCACGAGAGGGCTTGGTCGCGCCGCAGGCTCACAAACCCCTCGGGGGCGGTGCCTCCGCCGCGGCCCGTGCTCACATCGGCACCAGGTCGGGACGCATCCCGCGGAGCGCCGTGGCCAGTTCCCCGGTGTTCCAGCCGATCGAGACGGTGATCCGGGTGAGCGGGCGCTCGACGGAGGCGGGTGGCTCGGTGTCCTCGTAGGACGAGAAGGTGCACCAGGTCGGCGTGTGCGTGACCATGTCCGGTTCGTGGAGGAAGATCAGGACCACCTTCTTCTCCGAGTTCGCCTTGGCCCCGCGGACACTGGCGGTCCGGGCCATACGCACGTCGTCCCAGGACAGGAAGAGCGTGCGGCCCTCGAACCACAGCAGGGGTTCCTGGACCAGGGTGATCCCCGCGTTGTCGACCGAGGCCCCTTGGACCGTGAAGAAGCGCGGCGCGCTCCAGCACACCCCCGCCCAGAGCAGCAGGAGCAAGGCCGTGCTGAGGAGGTAGAACGGGATCGGCGCTCCGGGGCCCGTGCCCGCCAGGTCCGCCGCCGCCATCCGGGCGCACTGCCAGGTGCCGGATCCGGCGATGAACAGCGCGAACGCCCACCCCAGGGCACGGCGCGGGCGAACGTCCACCCATGCGGGGTCCGGCGCGAACCGGTCCGGCGTCTGTACGGGCTGCCGGGACTCCGGGCCGGACCAGCGCTGTGTGTCGGCGCGTTCGGCCACGGCGGCGTCGAGCAGGTCGGGGCGTGCCCGGCGCAGCAGTTCGAACAGCTCTCTGGCACGTGAGGGGGTGAGCATGTCGATGAGTAGCAGGGGCCGGGGCGCGGAGCGTCCCCACCTGTTCCGGCCGGCCATGACCAGCGGTGCCCACCGCGGCAGCCGCATCTCGTGGTCGGCCCGGTGCAGGTGCACCTCCGTGATGCTGCGGTGGCGCTCCCCGTCACTGCGGCTGCTGGAGGCGATGTGGTGGATGTCGTGCCAGGCGACGAACGCTTGGTGGCCTCGGAACCACCACCGGCGCTCCTTGACCACGGAGATCCCGTTGGGGCCCACCTGGACCCCTTGGACGGTCGAGAACTGGGGTAGGTAGGCGACCAGCACGCACATGACCACCAGTGCGGCGGCACCGATCCCCAGCAGCGGCAGGACGAGCTCCGCGGCCAGGATCCGGTCCCGGCCCGCGGCGACGTCCTCGAGAACCCTGCGGAGCGGCATCAGTCCCGTGAGCACGAAAACGCCGGTGGCCGCCAGGAAACCGAAGCGCCAGGTCCGGATGCGGCGTTCGCGGGCGCTCACGAATCCGGTGACGGCGGGGTGCCGAGGTGCGGTACCGGGATCCGGGCGGGTGGGCGGAGGGGGAACGGGCGCGGGGGGAGGCGTATCCGTGGGCGGGGCGGGGTGTCCGGCGTTCCCGGACGGGGTGTGTCCGGTGGGGGCAGGGGGACCGGGCTGGGCGTGCGTGTCCGGGGGTACCGAGTGAGCCTGCCGGGGTTGTGGACGGACGGCGGATCCGCCTTCGAACAGCCCGTCCGGGCAGTGGGTGCTGAGTGCCTCGACCAGTGGTCGGCGCTGTTCCGGTGCCAGGGGGATGCGCACGTGGGGGAAGTCGGCGCCGCCGACCCCTTCGGGGGCGAGCTTCAGCCACGAGGGCAGGATGTGCGCCGGCGGGGTGCGGAACAAGTACGCCGTGAAGTGCTGGATGCTGCCCTCACCGACCACGGTCCCGCGGGTGTTGGGGGGCGGCTCGAACCGGAAGCCCCGGGACTTGCGCCAGGGCACCGAGAGCTTGCGGCCGCGGAACCACCACAGCGGTCGCTGTACGAAGTCGACACCCTCCGGGCCCACGGCGATGCCCTGCGCGGTGAGCGACCGCGGCAGAGTCCAGAGCAGTGCCAGGGTCGCTACCAGCGCGGCCGCACAGACCACAGCGTTGCGGAGGAGGTCCTCGAACTCGGCTCCGGCGGAGCTCAGGAGGGTGAGGAGCGAGACGGCGAACATGAGGAGGGCGGCGACCATGCCGGTGACCCACAGTCCGCGGCGCATGCCGCGCAGGTCGAGCCAGGTCTGATGTTCACTGGTGGGGGAATACACGCAGCACAGTGAAGCAGAGTCGGCGGGTCCGTTGGCCACCGAGACCGCATCCGGCCACGTCCGCCCCGCACCCCCACTGACCGCGCCGACCGGCGCCGACGGGTATCGATACGGTTGCCACCTACACCCTGACCACCAAGTCGGGGCGGGCAGCCCGGGCGGCTTGGATGAGGGCGGTCCGCTGCGTCCACCCGGACGCCCTGCTTCGCCCAGTACTGGGGCATGGTGACGACCATGAACCAGGTGTAGACGAGCGATGCCAGAAGGATGATCCCGGGCACTGACAGGGGGACGAGGTCGACGGGTGAGGTGGCCGACTGGAGCAGGATCACGATCGGCGCGCCCATGAAGAGGCCCATGAAGAGGGCGGGGATCAGCCCCACGAACCATTCGAGCCGTCTCTTCGTGCGGACCTCGAACGGTGCCTGCGGTTGACCCGCTGAGGGGTGACCGGATCGGGGGTGGCCCGTCGCCTGCTGGTACCCGGCCTGGGGGTGGCCGTGGTGTCCGGGTACCGGGGTGTGGAACGTGGGCCGGGGCGCGGCGGTGATGTCGGGGCGCCAGGCGCGGACCGCCTCGACCAAACGGTTCTGCTGCTCGCCCGCGGAGGGGAAGGTCAGCCGGGCCAGCGGGCTGTAGTCCTCGCTCTCGGGGTTGTCGGCCCCCTCGGCCACGTGGTTGATCCAGGTGGGGGTGAGCTCCGTGGGCGGGGTGCGCCGGAGGTAGTAGGAGATCGAGCCGGCTCTGTTCTTGACCGCGACGATCTCGTGCCAGGGCACGGTCAGGGTGCGGCCCTTGAACCACCACTTGGCCTTCTGCTCGAAGGTGATCCCGCTGGCGTCCACACCGATCCCCTGTGCCGTGGTGACCCGGGGGACGGCACGGAACAGGAAGAAGGCACAGAGCAGGGCGAACACCAGGAGGAGGATCGTGGTCCCGAGCGCGCTTTCATCCTGGCCGACAAGGGCGGCGGTGAACAGCGCCAAGCCGAGCACCAGGACGATCGCGACGGCGCCGCACCCCCACAGGCCGCGCCGTTCCCGGCCGAGGTCCTCCCAGAACGGGGACGGCGGCGCCGACTGGGACGCAGGGGTCCCGTACCGCTGCTGCTGTGGGTACTGCTGCTGCGGGTACTGGGGTGGCGGGGCGCCGTACGGTGCCCCGTGCCGGGGGCCGGTGCCGTACTGCTGCGGCGTCGGCGGAGGGCCGTACAGGCCGGGCGCGTGTCCGGGGGGACCCATGGGCGGTGTGGGGTTCGGGCGACCGGGCTGGCCCCCGTGACCCTGGGGAGGGGGAAGCATGGCGCCAATTCTGGCATCGCTTCCTTCACACTGAGCGTGTACGGCCACACCCGGCCACCTGCGTCAACACAGGGAATGCCACCGGTCACCGGGGGTGGTGCCGGTGGGGTGGCGGTCTGGCACGCAGCTGCCCCGCTCCTGCCCCGGGAACCCCACCTCGGGGGCGGCGTCAGGCCCTGACCACCAGGTCCGGCCGAGCCGCGTGTGCCGCCTTGGAGAACTGGATGAGCGCCCGGTCCGGTGCCCTGACGACGATCAGCGTGAGTGGGTCGTCGGTGTTCGCCGGAGCCTTGTGATCCGCCCGGTTGTTGAGGACACACCAGGTCGGGGCCGTGGAGAGCGCGTCCGGGTGGTGCATGAACACGTAGACGAGCCGGCTGTTCTCGCCCAGCTTCTCCCCCTGGACCACGCGGACCTCGGTCCAGGGCAGGTGCGCGGTGCGCCTCGCGCACCACAGGAAGGGCTCCTGGACGAGGGTGATGCCCGATCCGTCCACCTTGATCCCCTGGCGGACCAGGCAGCGGGGCAGGGACCGCAGGGACCAGAAGCTCAGCGGCACGGTGACCAGGGCCAGGAAGAAAACGGCGACAGCGAAGGGGACATGGCCCGTGAGGGCCACGCGGACGCCGAGCACGATGAGGACCCAGGAACCCAGCAGCATCGCCGCGCCGATCGCCCACGCGCCGATCCGGTTCAGGCGCAGACTGATCCATTCGGTGGTGGTGCGCGCGGGGTGCGCGGCCCGCGGGGGCCGACCGGTCCCGTGGCCCCGACCGTGGTCCCGCGGGTGTGCCGACTGCGGACGGGCTCCCTGCCCCCGGCTGTCCTCCTGCCGTTGCCGGACCCCCGGCGCCTGAAGGGCCTCCTGTGCCCGGAC
Organism: Nocardiopsis oceani; assembly: GCF_054777395.1. Lineage (NCBI taxonomy): Bacteria > Bacillati > Actinomycetota > Actinomycetes > Streptosporangiales > Nocardiopsidaceae > Nocardiopsis > Nocardiopsis oceani. Next base: position 61,148 of record NZ_BAAHAR010000030.1, on the reverse strand, counting down.
GGCCCGCTCGACCCCCCGACCGCGGCTGAGGTCCGGAACGGTTCGGCGCAGGTGCTCCAACAGGGAGTACCGGTGGCCGATACCGTTCATGTTGAGTACCAGCGCCGACCGGTACGCGGCGGTGACGCCCCATCCCCGTTCGCCCTCCGCCAGCAGCCGGCTCCAGGCGGGCAGGCGCAGGTCCTGGTCCGTCCGGTGCAGATGGATCTCGACCACGGAGACACGGTTCTTCCTGGTCAAGTCGAAGCTCGACTTGGTGCTGCTCGAGTCGATGTGGTGGATATCGTCCCAGCTGACGCGTGCGCTGGTGCCGTCCAACCACCACTTCCGCTCCCGGAACAGCTGGATGCCGTCGCCGTCCACCCGCACCCCCTGCTTCGCCCAGTGCCGCGGCACGGTGGCGATCATGAGCCCGAGCTGGAAGAACACCGCGCAGGCGGCGCCCGCGGCGAGGCCCGCAGGGACGAGCACATCCGGCGGCAGGGCCGCTTCCAGCACGAGTATCGCCAGTATCGCCGCGGCGATACCGAGGATGAGGCTGACCGGGAAGGCCGTGAGGGCCGCAGTGAACCATTCGAACCGTCTTGTGGTCCGGATCTCGAACGTTGCCTGAGGCGCGCGGTTGGAAGGGGCCGTGTGATGGTCCGGGCGACCGGGGTGGCGTCCGTTGCTCCGGGGCGGGAGAGACATGCCACCGATTCTGGCACCGCGTGTCCAGCGGCACGGGCGTGCGGCCGCACTCGACCGAGCGCGGCACTGCCGTGCGCGCCGTCGTTCACCAGGGGTGGTGCGGATGGTTCCGGGTTCCGGAACGCGAACGCCCCGACGGCGCCCCCTGCCGGAGCGTCCGCCGGGGCGGTCGAAGTCTGGGTACCGCTCTACTGCTGGGCGTCGTCGCCCTGCTCGGCGATCTTGTTCTTGACTTCCTCCATGTCCAGCTCCCGCGCCTGGGTGATCAGGCTTTCCAGGGCCTCGGCGGGGAGCGCACCCGGCTCGTTGTAGATGACCGTCTGATCCCGCACGATCATCAGGGTCGGGATGGACTGGATCTTGAACTCGAACGCGAGTTCACGCTGCGCCTCGGTGTCGACCTTGGCATGCACGATGTCGGTGTGCTTGTCCGAGGAAGTCTCGAATACCGGGGCGAACTGACGGCAGGGTCCGCACCAGTCCGCCCAGAAATCGATGAGGACGAATTCGTTGTCCTTCAGCGTCTCGGCGAAGTTGTCTTTGGTGAGTTCGACGGTGGACACGTGGTCTCCTGCCTCTTCGTTCGTCTTGTTGGTGTCGACCGGTGGCCAACTGCCATCCTCCTGGGGGCTACAGCGGTCGTGCCCACTCGTTTGTTCCACATGCCTCAGGGGTGCTTCGGGCCCCCGCCGAAGCGGAGGTTTCCGACACAACACGTGTTGAATACCTGTTTGGGAGGAAAATCCGAACGCGGCTAGTGTCAGCCTGAGGGGCACGGGTTCACTGTCGTGACCAGTGCTCCCTCTGTGAGCTGAACGCCGAAACCGGGGGTGCCGATGAGCGCTGAGGCGCACGAGGGAGAACAGGTCGTCGACTACCGCTTCACCCTGGCCAACGAACGTACCTTCCTTGCGTGGATCCGTACCGCACTGGCTCTCCTCGCGGGAGCGGTCGCCGTACTGCACCTGCTTCCGCTCGGTTGGGACGAGGCGCCGCGCACGGTCGTCGGTCTGCTCCTGGCCGTCCTCGCCGGTGTGGTGACCGTGTACGCGCCGATGCGCTGGTACCGCGTACAGCGCGCCATGAGACGGGGGGAAAGCCTGCCGATGAGCGCGCTTCCGCTCGTGACCACGTTCGCGATCGGGCTGGTGTGCGCCCTGGTCCTCCTCGGCAACCTGCTGTGAACCGGCGGGTGGAACGGGACCCCGGGCTCCAACCCGAACGCACGCTGCTGTCCTGGCAGCGCATGCTCATCCTGCTCGTGGTGGTGGCGCTGCTGTACCTGCGCGGCCCGCTGGTGCCGGGATCCACCGTGGTGCCCGAGGTCGACCCCCTGCTCCGAGTGGGTGTCATGGCCTTCACCCTGCTGCTGGGCGCGGGCCTCGGGCTGCACCTGTGGCTGAGGTGGCGCCGTACCGCGTGCGGGCTGCGGGAACGGGACACGGGTGAGCCCCCGCTGAACGTGGCCCGACCGTGGGCGATGGTCGCGCTGAGCTCGGGTGTCCTCGCCTTGACGGTGACCGTGGTGCTGACGGTCATCGTGTCGTGAGCCGGCGACACGCACTGTGTACGGGCGGGGCCATGCACGGGCCCGGTCATGCCCTGTGTACGGGCGGGGTAGTGGCTTGGTAGGGCAGGGTGTCCGGCTTGTTCCCTGGTACGGGCGTGCCCTGTGACGGGCGGTGGTCGGGTCGCCGAGGCGGGGGCCGGGCCTCGTCACACCCTCCGTGGCTGTTCGGCGGTCAGTGGCCGACGGGGCCGTCCTGGGGAGGGGGGTTCGGGTGGCGGGGCACCCGACGGGACGTCCTCCCGGCCGACACCTACCGCTTCAGCGCAGTTAAGCCGGTGTCGGCACCGACGCGTTCGAACGGCGCTGCTCGACGATCGATCCGATGATGTCGTTCAGGTTCCTGGTCGGCTCGTAGCCGATCAGCCGAGCGGCCAGGGACGTGTCCGGGAACCGGCGCTGCATGTCCTCGTAGCCCTCCCCGTACGCCTCCTCGTAGTCGATGTAGGTGATCGCGCTGCGGGACCCGGTCAGTTCCACGACCCGGTCCGCCAGCCCCTTGATCGAGACCTCCTCGCGTCCGCCTAGGTTGACCGCCTGGTTGTAGGCTTCGGGGGTCTCCATCAACCGGGTCAGGGTGGGCACCACGTCGTACACCGAGCCGAAGCAGCGGCGCTGGGTGCCCGTGCCGTACACGGTGATGGGCTCGTTCGACAGTGCCTGGTCGACGAAGCGCGGAACGACCATGCCGTACCGGCCCGTCTGGCGCGGTCCCACCACGTTGAAGAAGCGCGTGATGACGCACGGCACTCCGGCCTCCACGCCGTGGACGTAGGCGACCAGCTCGTCGAGGCCCTTGGCCGCCGCGTAGGACCAGCGGCTCTTGATGGGCGAACCGTAGATCCGGTCGTCGTTCTCCTTCAGGCCGTTGGCGTCGTTCTTGCCGTAGACCTCACTGGTCGAGGCCACCATGTACGGAACGCGGTGCTTGACCGCGGACTCCACGATGTTCTCCGTTCCGTGCAGGTTGATGCGGAGCGAGCGCAGCGGGTTGTCGACGATGTTGTAGACACCCACTGCTGCGGCGAGGTGGAACACGGTGTCAGCTTCCGCGACGAGCTCGTCGACGAGCTTGCGATCCAGGATGTCTCCCTGGACGAAACGGAATCCGGGTGTGTTCTCCACCTGTGACAGGTTCGACCGCGACCCGGTCGAGAGGTCGTCGAGGACGACGACCTCGTGTCCCTGGGCGACTAGGTGATCGCACAGGTGGGAGCCGATGAACCCGGCTCCGCCAGTGATGACAGCCTTCATGGTTTCCCCTCCACTACGGGCGATGTGCTTGTTCTGTTCTTCAGGGGGATAGGTCTTCGCGTGTGTGGCAGGCGGGGGCTCGTGCAAGGCCCTGCCCGTCAGGCCAAATGGCGCAGGACGTGGTAGCCCTCGCCGAGGGCGACCCCGGCCTGCATCCCACGGAGGACGGCGAGGCTGCGCAGGGTGAGTTCGGAACGGGTGTGCGGGTGCTCGTGGCTCTGCGAGCCGTAAAGCTCCATTCCCTGGAGCTTGGCCAACAGGTCCTCCTCCTCGAGTTCGACGATGAAGTTGGGGGACTCCACTGGCTCGATCCGCCACTGGTCGGCGGCCTCCTCGAACGCCAGCACCAGCCGGGGATGGTGGCGCAGGCGGGTGTTCGAGGGGCGCAGCGCCGTGTGCACGGCCTCTGCTGCGGCTTTGTGGTCTTGGTTGTAGCTGGTGCGGTGCGGTACGAGCACCACAGTCGGCTTGATACGCGCGATCGAGAGCGGGCTCTCCCGCTCGATCAGCTGCGTCAGGTCCACCCGGGGGACGGCGTCCAGCCTCAGGTGGTGCGTGTCGCCTGGCAGGGCCATGTGCCAGTCGTCCCAGCGGAAGTGCTCCGCGGTCTTCTTGACTTCGGTGTAGCGCTCCTCCGCGGTGGAGTAGCCCTTCGGGGACTGGTCAGCGGTGTCACCGACCGTCAGGAACTGCACGAAGACCTCTGCGCCCGCGCGCTTGGCCTTGTGCATCAGGCCGCCGCAGCCGAGGGTCTCGTCATCGGGATGGGGGGAGTAGACCAGGATGCGTTCCTGTGACCAGTCCGTCGTCATGCCAGTTTCCCGTCCTTTGCCGAATTGGGTGGCGATCGGTGATAACCCGTGTCGTCGGGACCTTGCTGCACCCGGTGCACGGGCGGGCGGTGATCCGCCTGCTGATCCTTTCTGGGTGCCGAATCAGCTTCGGGATCTTGCCTGTCGGAGCACGTGCAGCGAGTCTGGTCCGGCGTTGAGTAGGAGATCGATCGCCGACAGGCGAGGCACGAATTCGTCGGCGGGTCCGCGTGTGTGCTGTGGGTACACCGGGTGCCGGAAGTCCTGCCACTCGATGTCCAACCCGTGGCGGTGCATGATGTCCGGGTCCAGGTAGTCCCTCGCACCGTCTCCCGAGAGCATGGTGTCCGCTCCGGCCTTGGCGCAGATCTGGGCGAGCAGCTCGCTCTTCTGCCCGGGGAACTCCCCGAGCTCGCTGGCGCGCAGGATCGGAGTGTCGATTCCGAATCCGCGCATCAGCATGCGCGTGGTCGCTATGGCCAGGTCTGCTAGGTTTTCCCACTCGGTCTCGTACAGTTGGGTGATTTCGTCACGGTAATCGGCCCAGTAGGGGGCCTTGCGGTAAACGTGTTCAGCAAGTGCCCTGTAGTGCTTGATTCTCCATTTCTGTGTGTTGTCTATCTTCTTGTCCTGGATGCGCTCGCCGCGGCTCGCTTGTGCGACTGGCACGGTAAGCAGCACGGGCTTGCCCTGCCCCGCCACGTAGTTCCGGTTCTGCCAACCACGGCGTTCGAACTGGACCGTGTCCAGCATGACGAACCGGTCGGAGCGGTCAATCTTGTCGATCAGCCCCAGCCAGGGCCAGTAGTGCGGCTGGTGGACCGCCGCGCGAATACGATCGGTGTCGTCCCTGGTGACGGCGGGTTCGCCGTTGCTGTGCTCCGGATAGTCGTGGGCAGGATCTGGCGAGGGGGATCGAGAGCCGCCGATCACGCCGGGCATTCTCCTTGTCTCATTGGGTCACTTTCGGCGAGGGTTTCCCGAGTCGCCTACTAAGCAGTATCGGATTGGCCCGGGGGCATGGCGCGCCTCCGGATGCCTCGCCTGAAATATCTTCTTATGGGTACCACCTCACGCAAGCCCGTGTATACGATTTGCGTGGCCTACATAGGACGCGAACTTGGGTGAACCTCCCGGTCGCGTAGGGCGTCAACCTAACGCCGACTTTGCGGGTTAATGTCGGTCCGAAACCGATAACTTTCGGAGGGTCCTAGGGCTGTGCGTATCGTGCGTTTCATCGGTGGCCTGCTGACCGGGTTGATCGCCCTGGTCCTGGCCGTCGCACTCTTCTTCTACTGGTTCGACTTCGCGACGGACATGGCCTCCGCCGCGGGGATCGGCGCCCTCGGCTACGTCTTCCTGTGGATGGCCTTCGGGCTGAACCTGCTGCTGTGGACCGTGGTCGGCCTGCTCCGGGTGACCGAGAGCGGGGCACGCACCGCCTTCCGTCGAAGGCCCGGCGACCAGTACCAACGGCGGGCGGTCCGCCAAGGGCAGGAACGCGAGCGGGTCCTGGTCGGAGCGGGAGGCCCCGGTGGGGGTGTCGCGCTGACCGGGGGCGGCCCCGGCGACTCCGTCGATTCCGTGGGCGAAGCGGTGGCGACCGCCACGCCCAAGGAAGTCGCGGTTCCGGCCGACCCCGAGGACGTCAGCATCGCCGTCATCATCCCGGCGCACAACGAGGAGCCGGTGATCGACGCCGCGATCTCCTCGGCGTTGGGCCTGTTCAACCGCTGGGACATCTATGTCGTCTCGGACTCGTCCAAGGACTCCACCGCCGAGATCGCGGCCAAGACCGGCGTGAACGTCCTCGAGCTCCTCACCAACCGGGGCAAGGCGGGGGCCATCGAGGCGGTCATCGAGGAATTCTCACTGACCGAAAACTATGACGGCGTCCTGATTCTGGATGCCGACACCGAGCTCGACGCAGGATACGTCGAAGGCGCCAAGCGTCAACTGACGGATCCGGACGTCGCCGCGGTCGCCGGGTTCGTGGTCTCCGAGTGGAAGCCGTGGGAGCGCAACATCATCGGGCGGATCATCTCCGCATACCGGGACCGCCTGTATTTCATGCTCCAGTACTTCATGCGTTTCGGACAGACCTGGAAGCGGACGAACGTCGCCTTCATCGTCCCCGGGTTCGCGAGCGTGTACCGGAGCAGGTCGCTACGGGAGATCACCGTCAACCCGCCGGGGCTGGTGATCGAGGACTTCAACATGACCTTCGAGGTGCATCGCAAACGCCTCGGCAGGGTCTCGCTTCGGCCGGACACCAAGGCCTACAGCCAGGATCCGTTCACGCTCAGGGACTACTGGAAGCAGGTCGGCCGCTGGACGCTGGGCTTCTGGCAGACCGTCCGCCGCCACAAGGTGTGGCCGAGCTTCTTCTGGGTGGCCCTCGGGCTGTACATCCTCGAGGTCGTACTCGTGTCCCTGATGTTCCTGCTCACCGTGGCCATCGCGGCTTTCGTGCTGATCGGCACCTTCGGCGGGGAGGTGGTGGCGGGGCTACCGTTCTTCACCGACGGGTTCGACGCGGTTACGGCCTTCCTGCCGCTCACCGCGCTCGCCATCGGTCTGCTGGTGCCCGACTACATGCTGACCTGCGTCATGACGATGGTTCGGCGGCGGCCGTCGTACCTCTTCTACGGCCTGTTCTTCTTCCCGATCCGCATGATCGACGCCTACCTGTCCCTGCGGATGATCCCGAAGGCCTGGACCGCCAAGTCCGACGGCCGGTGGAGCAGCCCCGTCCGGATCGCGAACAAGGACAAGTAGACCCGCTTCCACCTGCGCACATGTGAGATTGTCCGGCATCGGTCACCCCAAGGACCCGCCGTGCTGGGTAGCGCTTAGCCTCGATGGAGGGGACCCGACCCTCCTCGGGGCTGAGTTGTTGAATGGGTGGAGTCGCAGTGGACAAGAGACGTGTTTCGTTCGCGTTGTACCGGGTGCTCGCGTACACGACGGGTGTGTTCCTGGTGGGTCTGGTCTTCGTGGCCATGCCCGCGAGGTACCTGGTCGGAGAGACTTCGATGTTCGCTCTGACCGCCGCGCCCGAGGGCTGGGAACACTGGTTCGGCCCCGAGTCCCCGTTGACGCTCTACATCACGGTGCCGCACGGCTACGTCTACATGGCCTACGTACTCGTCGTCCTGTGGGTCGCCCTGGACCGGCGATGGGGGGCCGGCCGCACCCTGGGCGTCGCTCTCGCCGGCACCATTCCGATCCTCGGTTTCGTGGTCGAGCACCGTGTGGCGAAGACCGAGCAGGCGAAGGACCGCGAGGCGGAGCAGGCTGCTCAGGAGCCGGTGCCCACCGGTTGAGTCGAGTCCCCGCCGTTGTCCTCCGAGGCCCCACCCGTCCCCCGGGTGCGGGCCTCGGCCAGTTCACGGCGCATGAGGATGATCCAGAAGACCACGCCGGAGATGCCGAACATGCCCCACTGGACCGCGTAGCTGAAGCTCCGCCAGTTGACGGTGAACTCGGTGGGCGGTTCGGGCGGCGGAATCGCGGTGAGGCCGTCGACCGCCGGCTCCTGTTCGGGGAGGGTGACGTAGGCCGCGTAGAGCTGGTAGTCCCACTCGCTGACCAGAACCGCCGGAGCGATCCGTTCGATGGTGCCCGTGTCGGGCTCGCCCATCGGGAAGAAGCCCTCTTCGGACTCTTCGGGGGGCTGCAGCCAGCCGGAGACGGTGACTTCGCCCTCGGGGACCGGCGGCAGGTCGGTGCCGTCCTCGCTCCAACCGCGGCTCACGGGCAGGGCTACGCCTTCCTCGGTCACGAGGGGCAGGACGACCGCGTAGCCCTCGACCCCGTCGAGGCGGCTGGGTGCGAGGACCTGCGCATCGGGGTCGAAGTGCCCGCTGGCCTGGATCGCCGTGTTCGCGGTGAGGTTGGGATGCAGGAAATCACCGGGTTCGCCGAGCTCCTCCACGGTGACGGAGCCGGCCAGGTCCTCCACCGGGTTGGTGATGACCTCGCGGTCGGGTTCGAAGGCGCGGGTGCCCTGCCAGTAGGTCCCGACAGCGCACACGGCGACCACGAGCAGGGCCGCGAGGTGGAGGCCGAGCCAACGTGGGCTGAGGAGCGGTGATCTCACCCGACCAGGCTATGCGCGACCTCTGAGCGTCCGATCATGACCCCGGGTTGACGATGGCCACAACAGCTTGGCGGTTCACCACCCCAGGAATGACTATCACTTTAAGTAGTTTCTCGTGACAGAGGGTTGTTCTTCGGGGGTGCGGTGGGTAGTGTCTCAATCAACGCGGAACGACAGGTTCGTTTCCACGTGAGAGACCTTTCAGGCCTCGACTCCAGGGGGGAGGAGTCGCAGGCCGCTTCCCAGAGCGAGGGTTGCCTCCGTACTTTGAGGGGGGATACGGAGGCGACCCTCGCCACCTCGTCAGCGGGGCGGGATCACCGATCGGTGGTCCCGCCCCGCTTCTCGTGCGGAGGGTGGCCCGCGCGGAATGCTCTGTAGGACAGGCCCCACCGTTCGCCGGTGCGTCCTACCGCCGGCCCATGCGCTTGCGTCCGCACGCGCGGGTCAGCCCATGGTCTTCTGGCCGTCCAGGGACTCACGGATGATGTCGGCGTGCCCGCAGTGCTGCGCGGTCTCCCGGATCAGGTGCAGCAGGACGTCGCGGACGGTCCAGGCCGTCTCCTCGGGGAACCAGGGGGCGGACGGGAGCTTCCGGCTGGACTCCAGGTTCGGAAGGGCGCGGATGTAGGCCTCGGTCTGCGTCGCCGTCGTTTCGTACTCGGCCAGCACACCCGCCAGGGTCTCGTCCCCCACCAGCCGGAACGTACTCTCGTGGTGGTCGTAGGTCTCCTCGGACCCGTAGTCGACTTCCGGTGCGCCCTCTTCGATGAACCGGATCCAGCCGCGCTCCGCCTGAGACACGTGCTTGACCAGCCCGGCGAGGTTGAGGGCGCTGGCGGTCGGGCGCTCGGAGGCCCGTTCCTGGTCGAGCCCCTTGAGGGTGAAGAGCAGGAACTCGCGCTGTTCGGCCAGGAAGGACAGGAGTGCCTCCCGCTCGGTCCCGCCACCACCCCCGCGAGCGCCGCTGCTGTCGTGGTTGTGCTCCGCTGCCCGCACTGTCTCCGCCGTCATGGTGATCCCCTCTGGTCTGTCTCGGTACCTCGACCCTAGGAAGCATGGCGGTCAGTTACTGTCCTCTACTCGGTTCCGGCGGCCGCCCTTTCTGGCGACCGCGAAAACAGTGTGGATAACCTGGCGGTCCGGCGACCCGGAGGTTCCATGGCCCTGATTCCGCTCCAGTACCGACTCGACGGCCCCAAGCACGCGCCCGTCGTGCTGCTCGTGCCGCAGTTCGGCACGAAGATGTCGGCCTGGGAGCCACAGATGCCCGAACTCACCCGCCACCGCCAGGTGCTGCGGGTCAACCACCGGGGCCACGGGTCCTCCCCGGCGCCCGAAGGGCCCTACTCGATCGAGGAGCTGGCCCTGGACATCCTCGGAATCCTGGAGGATCGGGGCTTCACCCGTGTCTCCGCGGTCGGTTCCGGGTTCGCCGGATCCCTGCTGCTCTGGATCGCCGCCAACTCGCCGCGGACACTGGAGCGGCTGGCGCTGCTGGCGGGTACCCCGCGTACGCCGCACATGCACGGGTGGGACCGGATGGCCGCCCGGGTTCGGGAAACGGGCATGGAGTCGGTGACCGCCGACGTCGTCCTGCCGTGGTTCACCCCGGACCTGACCGGTGGGCGCCCGGAGGTCGCGGCCCGGTTCACCGAGGACTTCGGCGGGATCGACGCGGGCGCGTTCGCGTCGATCTGCGACGCCGTGAGCGGGCTGGACCAGCGCAACCTGGTCTCCGGGATCCGCGTGCCGACCATGGTGGTCTCCGGGGCACACGACCCCCTGCTGCCGCCAGGGCACGGTCGCAGGCTGGCGGACGGGATCTCCGGCTCCCGGTTCGAGGTGGTTCCCGGCGCCGCGCACCTTCTCGGGGTGGAACGCGCCGACCGGGTCAACGAGCTGCTTGTGGAGCATGTGGCCGCTTGAACGGCGCCTGACTGGCTGCCCGGGTGATCGCTGGACCGTGTTGGGGACGACGGGAGTTACACGTCGTCGCGTGCCGGGATCAGCGGGCAGTTGATCTCCAGGAGGTAGCCGTCCGGGTCGCGGAAGTGGGCGGCGCGGATGCCCCAAGCGGTCCAGTCGCGGGGCTCCATCACCTGGCGTGCGCCGTCGGCGACCAGGCCGGCGGCGGCCTCGTCCACGTCATCGACCTCGAAGACGACCGCGAGCCGGTCCTGGTTGGGGAGTTCGGGGTCGGCGGTGTCGGTTTCCAGGGCCTCGGCCATTACCTCGCGCTGATTGATCGCCAGGCGCGTCTGCGAGTGCACGTCGAACTCGGCGTACCGGCTGTTCTCGTCTCCCCACAGGACGGGGAACTTGAGGACGTCGGCGTAGAAGCGGAAGCAGGCCTCGTAGTCGTTGACGAGGAGCCGGATGTAGCTGAAGCGCATGGGAGCCTCCTGCCGTGCGGGGTTGGTCGTCGGCACCATTGTCGCGTCTGAGCGTGGCGGATCAGTGAGTATCCGTACCCGGATGTCACGTGGCCGGATGTGGCCACCTCATTTCTTCTATCCCTCTTGACCTGCGATTCGTGGCCGAAATCCGTGCCTCGGGCTGCACGGGTCGTATTCCCGCGCCTGGTAGTTTTCCTGCTCGCGAATGTAGTACATGTACTATCAAAGGAAGCAGAGCAAGGATCAAACAGAGGAGTGCTGTGACAAGCAGAACGGCACCGAACCAGTCCAGGGCGAGCGCCCCGGCCACCGGAACCCCGGCCGAGACCGTGCTGCGGGCCCGCGACCTGCGCATGAACTACGGCAGTACCGAGGTCCTGAAAGGGGTCGACCTCAGCGCCCGGCGCGGCGAGGTGATCGCCCTCCTCGGGCCCAACGGTGCGGGCAAGACCACCACCATCGAGATCCTCGAGGGCTTCCGCCGCCGCTCGGCCGGAGAGGTCGAGGTCCTCGGCGCCGACCCGGACAGCGCGGACGAGGCGTGGCGCTCCCGACTCGGCGTGGTCCTGCAGTCCTGGCGCGACCACGGCGCCTGGCGGGTACGCGACGTGCTCCACCACTACGGCCGCTTCTACGCGCCCTACTCCGAGCCGTCCCGGTCCCGTCCCCACGACACCGACGAACTCCTGGCCCTGGTCGGCCTCACCGGCCAGGCGAACCAGCGGGTCAAGACCCTCTCCGGGGGGCAGCGCCGCCGCATGGACGTGGCGGTCGGCATCGTCGGCCGCCCCGAGCTCCTCTTCCTCGACGAGCCCACCGCGGGCTTCGACCCGAAGGCCCGCCTGGACTTCCACGACCTGGTGTTCCGCCTCGCCGACGAGGAGGACACCACGATCATGCTCACCACGCACGACCTGGGCGAGGCCGAGAAGCTGGCCGACCGCATCCTCCTGCTGGCCGGGGGCGTGATCGTCGCCGACGGAAGCGCGGACCAGCTGTCCCAGCTGGTGGCCCGGGACAGCGAGGTCACCTGGACGGTTGGTGGCCAGCGCCACGTCCACAGCACCGACAACCCCGCCCGCCACGTCGCGGAGCTGTACGCCGAACACGGGGACGCCGTCACCGACCTGAAGGTCACCCGGCCGTCGCTGGAGGACGTGTACATGGCCATGGTCCAGCGGCACGAGAGCGGTGAGGCCGACGAGGCCGCCGCCGAGTTCGGCAAGGAGATCCGATGAACCCCCAGAGCAACGCGGTCCGCGCCGGGATCTCCCGGAGCTGGATCGAGTTCCGCGCCTCGTTCACCAACCCCCAGGAGGTGGTGGTCGGCTACATGATGATGCCGGCCATTTTCCTAGGGCTGGGCTTGATCACCGGGAGCGGCTCCGACGAGATGGGCGTCGACTTCTCCGCCGCCATCCTGGTCGGCGGCGTCAGCCTGGTGATCGCCATCAACGGCGTCGCCACGGTCGCCCAGGTGCTCGCCACCGAACGCGAGGACGGGACCCTCCTGCGGGCCAAGTCCACCCCGCACGGCATGACCGGCTACGTTGTCGCGAAGGTCGGCCACATCGTGATGATGTCGGCCTTCTCGCTGCTGGTGCTGCTGGTGCCGGCGGTGTTCCTGTTCGACGGCTTCTCGCCCCAGGGGATCTTCGGCGTGGTCACCCTGCTGTGGGTGTGCCTGCTCGGCCTGCTGGCGCTGGCCCCCGTCGGAGCGATCCTCGGTTCGCTGATCACCAACCCCAAGAACGGTGTGGGCCTGGCGATGCTGCCGGTGATCATCCTCTTCATGATCTCCGGGGTGAACATCCCCCTCGAGTTCATGCCCGGCTGGGTGCAGGTGATCGCGTTGATCTTCCCGATCTACTGGGTCGGCCACGGGATGCGCGCGGCGGTCTTCCCACCCGAGGCCACCGACCTCGAGCTCTTCGGGGTCTGGCAGCTGCCGCTGGCAGCGGGGGTGCTGGCCCTGTGGGCCCTGGTCGGGTTCCTCATCGCGCGGCCCTTCCTGCAGCGCATGGCCCGGCGCACGTCGGGTTCCCGGGTCCAGGCCGCCCGAGAGGAAGCGGCGAAGCGTGCCTACTGAGAACAAACAGGGCGGGAACGGCCGCCGCACCAGGGCCGCGGCCAACACGGAGGCGATCTACAACCGGATCGCGATGCTGCGGGCCGAACGGAACGTGTCCCGCCGCCAGCTGGCGGAGGCGCTGGGGGTGCACTACCAGACCGTCGGCTACCTGGAACGGGGCGAGTACAGCCCCAGCCTCCACCTTGCCCTGCGGATCGCGAAGTACTTCGAGGTCCCGGTCGAGGTGGTCTTCTCCACCGAACCCTTCCCCCGGATCGGCCAGTGAGCCCCGGGCGGCCCGTGACCCCCCCACACCATGAGGAGATGACGTGCCCTCCACCGCATCCACCACAGAACTCACCAAGTCTCAGCGGATCCTCCTGGAGAAGATCGAGGACCCGAGCAGGCGCGCCCACTGGGCGCCGCGCTCCCGGCGCCGCCGGGCGGTGGTCGCGCTGGCGGCCATGAGCCTGGTCAGCATCGCGCTCTTCGTCCTCGTGCTGCTCGTGCCCGCCCCCGGCTCCTTCTTCCTGCTCGCCGGGTTCGTCGCGGCCGGGCTGCTGACCATGCCCCTGTCCGCCCGCGTCAGCATCGCCTCCCGATGCACACCCAAGCAGCTCGGCCTGGACGAGTTCCAGCGCGCGGAGATGGACCACGCCTCGCTCCTGGGCCACCGCGTGACCAACGCGGCGCTGCTCGCCCTGCTCGCCGTGACCTCCGGGATCGGCGGCGCGCTCGCGTCCGGGGACTTCTCCGCGTCCGTGGTCCTCGCGGTACTGCTGCCGATGGTGTTCGCCACCACCCTGTGCCACGGTGCCTTCCCCTCCTGCTACCTCGCCTGGACCCGCCCCGACGAGGTCCTCGACGACGTGGACGAGCCCGCCCAGGTCTGAGCGCGCCACCCCACCCACGACTCCGAGAAGGAGCGCCTCGATGAACACACCTGGCGAAGGGCGGGCGGAAGCCCGCCGCCAGAAGCTGCTGACCCAGTTCGAGGACCCGAAGGTCCGCGGCCTGTGGGCCGACCGGTCAGCCCGCCTGCGCCGCTTGTACCTGGTCCTGTTCCTGGTCCTGCTGATCACGGCGGCCCTGACCATGATGGCGCTGGCCCAGAGCACGGTGGTGTTGCTCGGGGCCTGCCTCGTGGTGGTCTTGCTGCTGATTCCGCAGAACCGGGTGCTCCAGGTGCTCGAAGCCGGTTCGAGGACCATGTACGGATACGAGCTGGTGGTGGACGAGCGCCAGCGCACCGAGATCGACGAGGCCCGGAACGTGGGCCATTCGGTCACGACAGCGCTGTTGATCCTGGCGGTGGCGATCACCGGTGCCGCGCACCTCACCAATGCCTACCCCGTGGGCGAGACCAGCGTGCCGGTGGGTGTCTTCCTCCCGGTGGCCTGGGTGGTCCTGGCGCTGCACCGGTCCTTCCCCGTCTTCTACCTCGCCTGGACCCAACCGGGCGAGGTCCCCGACGACGGGGACGAGCCCATCGGACCATAAGCAGGCTTTCCCGCTTGGCAAGCCTTCAGTATCAGGCTCGCGACGACTCGGGTTCAGGGCTCTCTGGTTGACCTGAGTGCGCGGTACAGCGAGATGATCTTGTTTCGGTTGGGTTGACACCTGTGCTCTGGGGTGGCGCGCCGGTGTGGGGCTTGTTGCTGTTGTGGGGTTTCCACGTGGGTGGGGGCTGAGGGTGGCTGGGGTTTGTTGTTGGGTGCGGTGGTTCCCTGCTGGGGTGCAGGCTCCGCACAAGTGCGGGTGGTTTTCCCCGTTTCCTGCCGCTTGATGGTGGCCGTCTCCGCTGCGCGGGTCAAGGTCGTCGCCGTCGAGCGCTTCGCGCGCGAGCGGCGCTCCACCTTGACCCGCTTCGCTGCGACGGCGGGTGGGCGGCTATCAAGAAACGGGGGGCGTGTGGTCGGGGCCTGAAGGGGGCCCTTCGGGCCCCGGGCCTTCGGGCCGGTGGGCCGGGCTTCGCCCGGTCCGGCCGTGGCCGGCCGGATCCCTTCCCATCCGTCTGGTTGTGTCGGTCAGCGCGTCGCAATCCAGTGACCGGTGGGCGACGAAGGACCCGATCAGGCCGGGCGCGTGGCCGAGCGCGTCCCACCGGACTTTCGGTCAGGGGTGGGCCCCCTTTCCAACGACGATCTTGCTCCCAGCTCCACCCTCGACGGCCGAGGGTGGAGCTGGGGGCAAGATCATCGGGGATGAACCGGTTTCGGACGCAACGGATACCCCTACCAGGCCGGTTCCGGACACCGGGGCCGCCCCCCCGGGGGGCGGCCGCTACCCCCGGGTGAGGCACCCGGGGGTAGCGGCCCCCGCCCAGAAGCACCCGGGGCCGGTGAGCCCCCTCCCTGGAGGCAATCTCGGCGCCCACAATGACTCCAGCAGGGGGGCTCACCACGCCCCGCCCCGCACCCGGCCGGGCCACCGGCACCACCCCACCCCGACCGACCCAACACCGAGCCGCCAGACCGGGGGGACGCGCCCAGCCACCCAGGCACCTGTTCGGGCCCTTCGTCGCCCACCGGCCACTGGATTGCGACGCGCCTGCCGACACAACCAGACCCACGGGCAGGAACCCGGCCGGCCACGGCCGGACCGGGCCGCAGGCCCGGGGCAGTTCCCGGCCGAAGGCCGGTCCCGTAGCCACCCCGACCACACGCCCCCCGTTTCCTGACAGCCGCCCACCCGCCGTCGCAGCGAAGCGGGTCAAGGTGGAGCGCCTCCGACAGCGCGCCAGCGCTCGACGGCGACGACCTTGACGCGCGCAGCGGAGACGGCCACCATCAAGCGGCAGGAAACGGGGAAACCCGCACCCAACAACAAACCCCAGCCACCCTCAGCCCCCACCCACGTGGAAACCCCACACCAGCAACAAGCCCCACACCGGCGAGCGACCCCAGAGCACAGGTGTCAACCCAACCGAAACAACATCAGCGGTTGGCCACGGGGTCACCCTGGCGGACGGATTCCCGGTCCGGCCTCCGGTCTAGTACAGGAAGGGGTCGGGTCCCGCCCAGCCGTAGGTGTCGCGTTGGCGGGCTTCGGCCAGCTCGTCCTCGGTGAGGACGCGGGGCTCGCCGATCTGCCGGGCGCGCAGATAGGTGGTGCAGAGCCAGTCGAGCAGCCGGAGGTTCCCCCAGGCGTGCTCCAGGTTCCGGCCCAGGGCGAGGCCGCCGTGGTCGGCCAGCAGGGCGGCGTCCCTACCCTTGAGGGCCTTGACCGCCTGGTCGGCGATGTCGCCCGTGCCGTAGGGCATGTACGGGGTCACGCTGATGGCGCCGCCCAAGCCCGCGGCGCGGTGGTGGATCGGGGGAAGCTCGGGGAGCACCGAGGACACCGCGGTGGTGTCGGTGGTGAACGCGTTGACCAGCGCGAGGGACGCGCGGCCCTGGTCGGCGGCGTGGCGGTGCACGGCCATGTGGAGGGTGGCCTCGGCGGCGGGGTCGCGCCGGCCTTCGAGCATCCGGTCGTCCAGGGACATCACCGGGCAGTCCTGCGGCTGGATCTGGTCCAGCGGTACACCGTGGGGGCTGACGACCACCAGGTCGCCGCTGCGGACGCTGACGGTACCGGCTTCGCCGGGGGCGGTACCCGGGTACTGGGAGATGGCGCGGGCGGTCAGGCAGACATCGCGGCGTTCCTGTTCAAGCAGCATGCGTTCCTCAGCGGGGTGCGCGGGCATCGGTCCGTGGGGGTGCGCCCCCGGGCGTGAGCCGGACGAACCAACTTAGGTACACCTAAATATACGTCAAAGACTCGTTCTGTTGTTCCCCAGGTAAGTGTGTCGTATCGCCCCCGTGAGGGGGCGCGGCATAGGAGTTCTCCGAGGGGCCGGTGACGTGGGCCACTGGTGAGGCGTTCCATAGCGCGGCATTTTTCCTGTTCAGCCGCGCTTGTGGGAGCGTTGGTGTGTATGTGTCCTATGAGACGAGGCTGTAAGTGACTAGCGATCTTCACACGGGATCCGAGAACCGGCCCGACGTAACCCTGCCGTCCGTGCCGTACCTGTCCGAACCCGGCTCGGCCACGGCCACCAGTCTGTACATCGACGGCGAGTGGCGGGCGGCGCAGAACGGAAGGGTCCGGGAGATCCTGGACCCCGCGGACGCCTCCGTCCTGACCATCGTGAGTGAGGGCGGCAAGGCCGACAGTGAGGCCGCCATCGCCGCGGCACGGCGCGCCTTCGACTCCGGCGAGTGGCGCCATACCGCCGCGGACGAGCGCGGCCGTATCCTCGACCGGATCGCCGACCTGCTCCAGCGCGACCGCGAAGAAATCTCGGTCATGGAGTCGCTGGACACCGGCAAGACCATCGAGGAAGGCGGGATCGACGTCGACGACGTCACCAACGTCTTCCGCTACTACGCCGGACTCGCCGACAAGGATGCGGGCCGTCTCGTGTCCGCGCCCGAGGGTGTCCAGAGCAAGGTCGTCTACGAGCCGGTCGGTGTCTGCGGCATGATCACGCCGTGGAACTACCCGCTGCTGCAGCTGGCCTGGAAGATGGCCCCGGCCATCGCGGCCGGCAACACCATGGTGATCAAGCCGAGTGAGATCACCCCGGTGACCACCGCGAAGCTGGTCGAGCTCTCCACCGAGGCGGGTGTCCCGGCGGGCGTGGTCAACATGGTGCTGGGCAGCGGCCCCGACGCGGGCGCGCCCCTTTCCGAGCACCCCGACGTCGACCTGATCTCCTTCACCGGCGGACTGGTGACCGGCAAGCGGATCATGGCCGCGGCCTCCGACACGGTCAAGAAGATCGCGCTCGAGCTGGGCGGCAAGAACCCCAACATCATCTTCCCCGACGTGGACCTGGACACGGCCGTCGACTACGCGCTCAACGCCGGGTTCTTCCACTCCGGCCAGGTGTGTTCGGCGGGTGCGCGGCTCATCGTGCACAACGACATCTACGACGCCTTCACCACCGAGCTCGCCCGTCGCGCCGAGGCCATCCGGATCGGCCGCGGCCAGGACGACGACGTGCGCTGCGGGCCCCTGGTGTCGGCCGAGCACCGCGCCAAGGTCGAGAAGGCGGTGGCACGCGGCGTCGAGGAGGGCGCCCGCATCATCGCGGGCGGCAAGCGCCCCGACGAAGCGGACCTCCGGGACGGCTACTTCTACCGTCCCACCGTGTTCGTGGACTGCGACCGCGCCATGGACATCGTGCAGACCGAGGTGTTCGGCCCGGTCGTGACCGTCGAGCGCTTCGAGACCGAAGCCCAGGCGGTCGAGCTGGGCAACGACACCGACTACGGGCTCTCCGGCGGCGTCTGGACCAACGACACCGCCCGCGGCGAGCGCGTGGCCGCGGGCCTGCGCCACGGCACCGTGTGGGTCAACGACTACGGGCCCTACTTCCCGGGCGCGGAGTGGGGCGGGTTCGGCCGCAGCGGCGTCGGCCGCGAGCTGGGCCTGGCCGGTCTGGACGAGTACCGCGAGGCCAAGCACATCTACCGCAACCTCGCGCCCGAGCCGCAGCGCTGGTTCGGCTGACAGCTTCCGGTCCCGGACACCGTTTCCGGGATCCCGGTCGCCCGGCGGCGCGGGCCGTCCCCGCACCGCCGGGTGTCCTTCCTCCGCAACGGACAACGCACGACACACAACGCAAGAGACACAACACACAGGTCGGATTCCCCCCGGCATCCCCCGAGTAAGCGAAACGAGAGGATTCGGGCCGTGTCCAACAACGAGACCACATATGACTACGTGATCGTCGGCGGCGGTACCGCTGGATCGGTGATCGCCAACCGGCTCACGGAGGACCCCGACACCACCGTCTGCCTGATCGAAGGCGGACCCGACGACCGGGAGCACGAGAACGTGCTCCGGCTCCGCGACTGGTTGAGTGTCCTCGACAGCGACCTCGACTACGGGTACACCACCACCGAGCAGCCCAACGGCAACTCGCACATCCTGCACTCGCGCGCCCGGGTGCTGGGCGGCTGCTCGTCGCACAACACGCTCATCAGCTTCCGGCCGTTCGCCGAGGACCTGGATGGATGGGTCGCAGCGGGCGCCGAGGGCTGGGACAACGCCACCGTGCAGTCCTACGCCGACCGGATCAAGTGCAACATCATCCCGATCGCCGAGAAGGACCGCAACGACATGGTCAAGGACTGGGTGTCCTCGGCCTCCGAAGCGGCGGGCGTCCCGGTCGTCGAGGACTTCAACGCCCTCACCTCGCACGGCGGCGGCTTCGCCGACGGCGCCGGCTTCCTGTCCATCGCCTACGACCCCTACACGGGCCACCGCTCCTCCGCCTCGGTGGCCTACCTGCACCCCGTGATGGACGTGCGGAAGAACCTCACCGTGATGCTGGAGACCTGGGTCGGCCAGGTCCTGTTCGCCGGTGACCGCGCCACGGGCGTGAGCGCCACGACCGCCGACGGCGAGCGGATCACCGTCAACGCCCGCCAGGAGGTCATCCTCGCAGCGGGCGCCGTCGACAGTCCCCGCCTGTTGATGCTGTCCGGCGTCGGCAACGCCGAGGAGCTGGGCGCGCTGGGCATCGAGTCCCGCCACGACCTGCCGGGCGTCGGCGAGAACCTCCAGGACCACCCCGAGTCGATCATCATGTGGGAGACCAACGAGCGGGTCCCCGAAGAGACGGTGATGGACTCCGACGCGGCCCTGTTCGTGCGGCGCGACCAGAGCGACCCGCGCCCGGACCTGATGTTCCACATCTACCAGATCCCCTTCGACGACAACACGAAGCGGCTGGGCTACGACTCGCCCGAGGACGGCTACGCGGTCTGCATGACCCCGAACATCCCGCGGTCCCGCGCGCGCGGCAAGCTCTACCTCACCAGCAGCGACCCCCGGGAGAAGCCCGCCCTGGACTTCCGCTACTTCACCGACCCCGACGGCTACGACGAGAAGACCATCGTGGACGGGCTGAAGATCGCCCGCGAGGTCGCCGCCACCGGGCCGTTCAAGTCGTGGCTCAAGCGCGAGGTCGCCCCGGGGCCGAAGGTGCAGACGGACGAGGAGCTGTCCGAGTACGGACGCCGCGCCGCACACACCGTCTACCACCCGGCCGGCACCTGCAGGATGGGCGCCGCCGCCGACGACGACGCCGTGGTCGACCCCCGGCTCCGTGTGCGAGGCCTGAAGGGCCTGCGCGTGGCTGACGCGTCCGTGTTCCCCACCCTGCCCACACCCAACCCCATGGTGATGGTCCTCGCCCTGGGTGAGCGTGCCGCGGACCTGATCCGCCAGGATCGCGCGGCCGACAAGGAGGAGACCCGATGAGCGCCCAGGCCGCCGAGGCAACCCCGTCCGAGGGCGCCTCTGACGTGACCTTCTCGGTCCGCAACCTGTGGAAGATCTTCGGCAAGAACGCCGACAGCGTCATCGGCACCGAGCTGGAGCGCGCCGACCGGGACCGCATCAAGGCGGAGACCGGCTGCACCGTCGCGGTGCGCGACGTGTCCTTCGACGTCCGTCCAGGCGAGATCTTCGTGGTCATGGGTCTGTCCGGCTCCGGCAAGTCCACACTGATCCGGTGCCTGACCCGGCTGATCGAGCCGACCTCCGGATCGGTCCTGCTGGACGGCGAGGACATCGAGGAGGCCACCGACCAGCGCCTGCGCGAGCTGCGTCGACACAAGATCGCGATGGTCTTCCAGCACTTCGGCCTGCTGCCCAACCGGAAGATCATCGACAACGTCGCCTACGGGCTGGAGGTGCGCGGGATGCCGCGCGCCGAACGCTACGAGCGGGCACGCGAGATGATCGAGATGGTCGGCCTGGCCGGCAACGAGAACGCCCGGCCCGGCGAGCTGTCCGGCGGTATGCAGCAGCGTGTCGGCCTGGCCCGCGCCTTGGCCGTCGACCCGCAGGTCCTGCTGTTCGACGAACCGTTCAGCGCCCTCGACCCCCTGATCCGCCGGGACATGCAGAACGAGGTCGTGCGGCTCCAGAGCGAGCTGAACAAGACGGCGGTGTTCATCACCCACGACCTCCAGGAGGCGCTCAAGCTGGGCGACCGCATCGCCATCATGCGCGACGGCGAGCTCGTCCAGGTCGGCACCCCGGAGGAGGTGGTGGGGCGTCCGGCCAACTCGTACGTCGCCGACTTCACCTCCGACGTCGCCCGCACCACCGTGCTCACCGCGCGGTGGCTGGTCCGCGACGCCTTCCCGGAGGAGCGCACCGACGGCCCCACCACCGAGCCGGGCACGGTCCTGGCCGAGGTCCTGCCGATGCTCGCCGCGAGTACCGCCCCGGTCCGGGTGATGGACGGCGATACCCTCCTCGGCTACGTCGGCCGCGACGACGTGCTGCGCGCCATCGCCGAGGACCAGATGGACGACGCCGGGGCGGTGGCCGCGATCGTGGAGGAGACCGTCGAGGAGATCTCTGACGAGGCCTCCGACCACGGCGGCTCTGCGCCGACCGGAAGCGGAGGGTGACATGGCCACGGTGACCGAACCCGCCGGTTCCACGGGAACCGGCACGGGGGAGCCCGAGGGTTCCGGGGGAACCGGGGGCCTGCTGCGCAGCAGCTGGGTCCAGGCCCTCGTCGTGCTCGCGGTACTGGTCGCGGGCTACTGGGTGTCGCGTGCCTTGGGTAACCCGGCCTGGGCCGGGGGGTTCCCCACCGGCGTCGGCGACAGCTTCATGGCGTGGCTCGACGGGGTGTACGCCTGGATCGTCGAGAACCGCAACGACAGCCCGCTGTTCCTCTACTTCTTCAACTACATCTCGGTGGGGCTGGGATCGGCCGTCGTGCTGATCAACCAGTTCCTCGACGCCCTCACTTGGGTCGGGGTGACCGCCCTCGGCCTGTTCGCCGCATGGCGGATCGCCGGGTGGCGCGTCGCCCTGCTGGTGCTCGCGACCTTCGCGGTGTTCGCGCTCACCGGTCTGTGGAACGAGTCGATGACGACGCTGTCGCTCATCATCACCGCGGTGTTCATGGCCCTGCTGTTCGGTATTCCGCTCGGCATCCTCGCCGGGCGCAGCGACGGGTTCTACCGGGCGATCCGCCCGGTGCTGGACTTCATGCAGATCATGCCGGCCTTCGCCTACCTGCTGCCGTTCGTGCTGCTGTTCGGTATCGGCAACCCGGCATCGGCGGTCGTGACCGCGGTCTACGCGCTCCCGCCGGTCGTGCGGATCACCGCGCTGGGCATCCGGGAAGTGAACAAGGGCGCCATCGAGGCGACGACCTCGCTCGGGTCGACGCCGTGGCAGCTGCTCACCAAGGTGCAGCTGCCGCTGGCCAAGCGCACCATCCTCCTGGGCGTCAACCAGACCATCATGCTCGCGGTCTCCATGGTCGTCATCGCGTCGGTGATCGGCGCCGGCGGTCTCGGTGACGCCATCTTCCAGGCGCTGGCCAAGATCAACGTCGGCCAGGCCTTCCAAGCGGGCCTGGCGATCGTCATGCTGGCGATCGCGATGGACCGGGTGACCGGTGCGGTGG
The DNA here is from genome assembly GCF_054777395.1 of Nocardiopsis oceani. Taxonomy (NCBI): domain Bacteria; kingdom Bacillati; phylum Actinomycetota; class Actinomycetes; order Streptosporangiales; family Nocardiopsidaceae; genus Nocardiopsis; species Nocardiopsis oceani. Next base: position 38,817 of record NZ_BAAHAR010000030.1, on the reverse strand, counting down.
GACACGGTGCCCACACCCCGGACATCCCCGAGCGCTACCGGAAGCCGCTGCTGGGCGGCGGGCTCGCCGGACTGATCCTCATCGTGGCCTTCGCCCGGCTCGCGGACCTGGGCGGTTGGCCGCGCGACCTGTCGTTCCGGGTCGACGAAACCGTGAACGCGGTGAACGACGCGATCGAGTCGGCCATCGGCGGCGCGTCCGAGGCCCTGGGTGAATGGACCCAGGGCAACGTGCTGGGTCCGCTGAACGAGCTGCTCACGGGTTCGCCCTGGTGGCTGGTGGTGCTGGTCGCCGCCGCGCTGGGGTGGATCTTCAGTGGTGCGCGCACCGCCGTGGTCTCCGGTACGGCCTTCGTGGCGATCGGTCTGCTGGGTGTGTGGGACAACGCCATGGACACGCTGTCGCAGGTACTGGTCGCCACCGTGCTCACCATCGCGCTCGGCGTGGTGTTCGGTGTCCTGATGTCGCGCAGCGACCTGTTCGCGGCCGTCCTGCGCCCGGTCCTCGACTTCATGCAGACCCTGCCGCCGTTCGTGTACCTGATCCCGGCGGTGGCGCTGCTCGGCCTGGGTCCCGTTCCGGCACTGGCGGCAGCGATCATCTTCGCGCTGCCCCCGGTGGTCAGGCTGGTCAACGACGGTATCCGCGGGGTACCCGCCGGCACCGTTGAGGCCGCCGTGTCCCAGGGCTCCACGAAGTGGCAGCTCCTCACCAAGGTCGAGCTGCCGATGGCGGCGGGCTCTCTGCGCCTGGCGGTCAACCAGGGCATCATCCTGGTGCTGTCCATGGTGGTCATGGGTGCGCTGGTCGGCGCCGGCGCGCTCGGCAACGACGTGGTTCTCGGTCTCGCCCAGAACGAGCTCGGTCTGGGTCTGGCCTCTGGCCTGGCGATCGTCTTCCTCGGTCTGTTCCTGGACCGGGTGACGCAGGGAAGGAGGGCATCCCGTGCCTAGTCCGACGAGAAAGAACACCCTGTTCCGGCTGTTCGCGGTGGGACTGGCCCTGGTGATGGTGAGCTCCTGCGCGGTGCGCACCGACCAGATCACCCGGGACCCCAACACCGTGCGGATCGCCGTGAACAACTGGGTGGGCTACGAGGCCAGCGCCGAGGTGCTGGCGCACATCCTCCGCGAGGAGATGGACTACGAGGTGCAGCTGGTCCGGGTCGACGAGCAGCCCTCGTGGCAGGCCCTGGACCAGGGGGTCCTGGACGTCATCGTGGAGAACTGGGGCCACGACGACCTCCTCGAGCTGTACGGGCCCGAGGGCAACGGCACTGTCGTGGACGGTGGCCCGAACGGCAACGAGGGCGTGATCGGCTGGTACGTCCCCGCCTACCTGGCGGAGGAGTACCCGGAGATCACCACCATGGAGGGCCTGCGGGAGAACACCGACCTGTTCCAGACCGCCCAGACGGGTGACCAGGGTGAGTTCCTGGCCGGGGCGCCCGGGTTCGTCAGCCAGGACCAGGGGATGATCAACGCCTTCGACATGGACCTGGAGATGGTCTACGCGGGTTCGGAGGCCGCTCAGATCACCGAGGTGCGCCGCCGGTACGCCAACGAGGAACCGGTGCTCTTCTACTTCTTCGACCCGCAGTGGTTCCAGGAGGAGGTGGACCTGGTCAAGGTCGACTTCCCGGAGTACTACGACGGGTGCGACGACGATCTGGAGTTCGTGGACTGCGACTACCCGGAATACGACCTGAACAAGATCTTCCGGGCCGGTTTCGTCGAGGAGGGCGACCACGCCTACCAGTTCCTCGACAACTGGACGTGGACCAACTCCGACCAGAACGCCGTCGCGCAGCTGATCGCGGACGAGGAGCTGTCCCCTCCGGAGGCGGCGGAGATCTGGGCCGGCGAGAACCGCGACGTGTGGGAGGAGTGGCTCCCGGAGGGCTACGAACACCGCTGATCCACCAGTGTGACCAGCAGTGAACAGGGGCGGGGGCCGGGGGGCTCCCGCCCTTTTCGCGCGTCGGCCTGTGGGGGAGCTGCCCGGGGACTACCGTTCTCGTATGCCCGTTGAGCAGGTTCTCGTGACCTTGGACCCCGAGACCGACGAACGCGCACGCCGCGCCGCCGATAGGGAGGGGATACCGCTCTCGACCTGGCTTGAGCGGGCAGTTCGCGCGGAGCTCGACCGGGTCGGTGATCTGGGCGAGGAGTGACGTTAGCGCGGATCGCCGAAGCGGGTAGTGTCCGGCCCCTTGCCCGCTTGCAGGGGAAAGGTGAGAATCACTCACCTATCCCCCTAGCGGCTGGAGCGACATGCACCAGGGACGACTGGTAACGGCGCTCGGTACGGTCCTCCTGCTGGACGCGCTCCGGGTGTTCCTGCCCTCCTTGATCACCCTCTTCGGGCAGGCGGGCTCCACCAGTCCCGAACTCATGGGGGCCTACGCCCTCGCCTGGTTCCTGCTCCCGTTCCCCGCGGTACTTCTCGCCCGCAGACTGCCGCCCCTGGCCGTCGCCCTGACAGCGGGTGCCCTGCTCGCGCTCGGCCGGGTGGCCCTGCAGGTCACCGAGGGCGGCGACCCCCAGCTGTACCTGGCCTCCGTGCTGGTGGGCCTGGGGGCGGTGTGGCTGGTGTGCACGGCCATGGCCACCGCCGCGGACGGCAGGGTGACCGCGCTCGGTGTGATGGTCGGCGTGGTCGCCGGTGTGGCCGCCTCCGCGGTGCTGCACACCGTGCTCGGCACGGTGGACCTGCTCTGGCGCGAGGGCTGGACCGCCTGGTCCGGGGTGCTCGCCCTGGCAGTCACCTTCCTCGTTCTGGCCCTCCGCGCCCTGCGCGCGACCCCCCGAGAACCCGCCGCCACCAAACCGCGCACCTGGCTCGCGCTGGGGCCGCTGCTCTTCCTGTCCGGGCTCTACTTCGCCAACCCGGCCGTAGCCGAAACGGTCGGCGGGACGCCCTACGCCGCGGCGGCGCTGAGCACGGCCGCCGTGCTATCGGTCGCCTTCGCGGCCCGGCCCCGCCTGCTCACCCCGAACCCGCTCCTGCCCCTGGCCGTGCTGTTCGCCAGCCTCACCACCCTGTGGCTGGCGCCCCTCCTTCCCGGCGACGTGCCCGGGACCCTGCCCGCGTGGTCGCTGGCGGCGCTGCTGCTGGGCCAGCTCGCCCTGGCCGCCTGCGCGGGCTGGGCGGCCATCGACACCGCCCCCAAGGCCCCGGCGCTGCGAACCGGCATCCTCGCCGCCTCGGGCCTGCTGTTGTTCGTCGTGTTCGTGTTCGCCTTCTTCGCCGCCTACGACCTGCACATCCCCAACGACTACGTGCCGTTCCTGGCCCTGCTCGCCCTCACCGCGGCGGTCCTGCCGAGGGCGGGCTCCCCGGTGACCCCGCCCAAGGACCGGGTGCTCGGGGTGACCGGCGCGGCCGCTGTCGTCGCCCTGGCCGCCACGGTCGCCGCACCACTGCTCCGGCCACCCGTCCCCGCCCCCGAGCCGGAAGCCGACGGACTGCGGGTGGCGGCCTACAACGTGCGCATGGGGTTCGGGATGGAGGGCCGTTTCACCGTCGCCGAGCAGGCAGAGGTCCTGCGCGAACTCGACGCAGACGTCATCGCCCTCAGCGAGATCGACCGGGGATGGCAGCTCAACGGTTCCCACGACGGCCTCTCCCTGCTAGCGGAGGAACTCGGAATGACCGCGTACTGGGGCCCCGCCGCCGACCCCTTCTGGGGAGATGCCCTGCTCACCAACCTGCCCGTCTCCGAGCTGCGCGGGCACCCCCTGCCCGACAGCGGCCCCACCGGCGCACAAGCGCTGGAAGCCGTTCTCGACTGGGAGGGCACCGAGGTCACCGTAGTCTCCACCCACCTCCAGCCCGAGGGTTACGACATCGGTAATCCAACCGCGGAGGAGCAGCTCGACGCGTTGATGTCCATCGGGGAGCGGGCGCACAGCGAGGGTCGTCCCGTGGTGATCGCCGGGGACCTCAACTTCGAACCGGAGGATCTGGCCCTCGAGGAGCGGCCCTTCCACGACGCCTTCGCCGACACACGTCCGTTCCCCACGATGGTCACGGAAACGGAGTCGGACCAGCAGATCGACCACGTCCTGACGACCGATGACCTGGGCGCCAGCGACACCGCCAACCCGGACGTGCCGTACTCGGACCACCGCCCGATCGCCGTCACGCTCGCCCCCGCGCCCTGACACGGAGGCGAGGGTCAGGGTTCAGATACCGCCACCCGCACGCCACAGTACGAATGAGGAGAACACCGACAGAACGGCGAACACCACGGCGAACGGCACGCTGACCACCAGGGCACACACCCGGGGTGCCAGGCCTCGGCAGGCCAGCAGGACCAGGGCGGCGACGCCTCCGTCGAAGGCGTACACGCGCGGATCGACGTACTGCATCGGGTGACGCATGTCCTGGTGCCAGAGGTAGACGGGGGCGAGCACCAGCCCGATGGTCATGGCGGCGGCCATGACACGTCGCATCGTCCGCTGGGAGCGGAGGCGGTGCCCGTGATTGCGGCGCCAACAGGCCCCCGGAGTACGGGCAGACCCCGGGCCGGGGGTAGGACTCCGGCCCGGGGGTGATCAAACACCCGAACACGCCGGGTGTTGACTGAGTGTAACTATAGCGGTGTCCCGTGCCGGGTGGACGGAGTTTCCCGGCCTTCTCAGTGGGACGGCCGTTCGTAGTGCAGTCGGCGGCTCACCCAGTACACGTTCACGCAGGACGCCACGAAGGCGATCCCCAGGATGAGGATCAGCCAGGCCTCGTCGGTCCAGTACATGGCCGCGGCCGTGCCCACCAGCAGCACCAGAGCCCCGAATACGGCCAGCGACAACCGGAACCCGAGCGCACTCGCCGGGCGGTCGTGGCTCCCGAGTGCACCCTTCAACCTGCCGCGTCTGGCACGTTCCATGACTGCGCACCTCCCTCATCCACAGTCCTACCCCAACCCGATCGCGATACCGTCCTTGACTCCGGTGCGGCTGGGCGGCGATGCTTGGGCCTACTGGTGTCAGGCGAATCTGAAACTCGCCTGACGTAGCCTTCCCTTTGTCATACCATCTGGTTATGGGTGTGGACATGAAGGAACACAGAATCACCATCCGCGAATTGCAGCGCAACGCCGCTGAGGTGTTCGATCGGGCTGGGCGGGGCGAAACTTTCACCGTGACAAGGCGGGGTGTAACGGTCGGTCGTGTTCTTCCCCCGGACGACGCGGAGGAAGCGCTCACGGACGCGGTGGACCGGGGGCTCATCGATCCGCGTGATCTCGACGCTCTACCCAAAGCAGGAGAAGCCGTCGGCATGGTCCGCGAGGAGTCGCCTCCCGGTACCCGCTTGGCGACGGATGCCTTGGCGGAACTGCGGTCGGAGGAAACCGAATACTGATGTTCGTTTACCTCGACACCTGTGCTGCACTCAAGCTCTTCAAGGAAGAGGTCGAGTCCGAAGCGCTGGAGAACTGGCTGAACGCTCAGGGCCAGGCGCGTCAGATCACCAGTTACCTCACCCGGACCGAGCTGCGGCGCGCACTGCACGCGGTCGGCGCGCGGCCGGAGACTCTTGAACGGGCGGATGCCTGGCTATCCCGGGTGGCACATCTGCGCATGCCCGCAGACGTTTTCGACACGGCCGGTGAGCTCGCTCCCGGTAGTCGGCTCAGGTCCTTGGACGCATTGCATCTCGCCAGTGCGTTGGGGCTTGGTGCCGCCCTGACCGCGTTCGTGACCTACGACAAGCGCTTGGCCGAATCGGCAGCGGCCGCGTCCCTGCCAGTCGTCTCCCCCGAGCCCTGAGCTGCCCCGGGCAAAGTGAAGGGAGCGCCCCCGGTATGGGCGCCCCCGCACACTACCTCTGGCCTAGACGCCGTCCATGATGGCGGGCAGGGCCTCCTCGTAGGAGGCACGCAGCTCGTCCAGGCCGAACTCCACCACGCCGCCCGGGTGGGTTACGGTCACGCTCTCGCCGCCCACGGCACCGATCTGGGCGACCGGCACGCCGTGCTCGGCAGCCAGCGCCACGAAGGCCTCCTCGTCACCAGGTTCGACCGCGACCAGCGCGCGGGCACCGGACTCGCTGAACAGCGCCGTGAACGGGTCGCCGTCCACCTCGACCCGGACACCCCTGCCACCGCGGAGCGCGGACTCGGCCAGCGCCACGGCCAGGCCGCCGTCCGAAAGGTCGTGCGCCGCGGCGGCCAGACCACGCTCGGCGGAGGCGGCCAGCACCTCGCCCAGCGCTGCCTCGGCGGCCAGGTCCACCCGCGGCGGCAGCCCGCCCAGGTGTCCGTGCACCACGTCGGCCCAGGCGGAGCCGCCGAACTCGGCGCGGGTCTCGCCCAGCAGGAACACCCGGGCGCCCTCGGTGTCGAAACCGGAGCGCAGGCGCGTGTTCACGTCGTCGATCACGCCGAGCACACCGATGACCGGGGTCGGGTCGATCGGCACGTCACCGGTCTGGTTGTAGAAGCTGACGTTTCCACCGGTCACCGGTGTACCGAGCTGCTGGCAGGCGTCGGCCAGGCCCCGGGTGCTCTCCGCGAACTGCCACATGACCCCGGGGTCCTCCGGCGAGCCGAAGTTGAGGCAGTTGGTGACCGCGAGCGGACGGGAGCCGGTGGCGGAGACGTTCCGGAACGCCTCGGCGTAGGCCAGCTGGGTGCCGGCGTAGGGGTCGAGCCGGGTGAAGCGGCCGTTGCCGTCGGTGGCGAGGGCCACGCCGCGGTCGGAGTCGTCGGAGATCCGGATCATGCCGGAGTCGTGCGGGGCGGACACGACCGTGTCGCCGCGCACGTAACTGTCGTACTGCTGGGTGACCCAGGTCGGGTCGCCCACGCCGGGGGCGCCGAGGACGCGCAGGACCTGCTCGCGCAGCTCGCCGTCGCCCTCGGGGCGGGTCAGCTTCGCGGCGTTGTCGGCCTGCAGGGCGTCCTGGGACTCCGGGCGCGCGTAGGGGCGCTGGTAGACCGGGCCCTCGTCGGAGGCGGTCCGGGGCGGCATGTCCACCACGGTCTCGCCGTGCCAGGTCATCACCAGGCGGCCGCCGCGCTCGGCCTCCTCGGCGGTCACGTCGGTGACCTCGCCGATCTCGGTGGCGACGATGCCCCACTTCTCGCAGACCGACAGGAACGCGTCCATCTTGGCGGGCTCGACGATCGCCATCATGCGCTCCTGCGACTCACTCATGAGGATTTCCTCGGGGGTGAGCCGGTGGTCGCGCAGCGGGACCCGGTCCAGCTGGATGTTCATGCCGCCGGTGCCGCCCGCGGCCAGCTCGGTGGTGGCGCAGGAGACGCCGGCCGCACCGAGGTCCTGGATGCCGACCACCATGTCGGAGGCGTACAGCTCCAGGCTGCACTCGATGAGCAACTTCTCCATGAACGGGTCGCCGACCTGCACGCTCGGCCGCTTGGACTCCGATTCCTCGTCGAAGGAGGCACTGGCGAGCACGGAGGCGCCGCCGATGCCGTCGGGGCCGGTGGTGGCGCCGAACAGCACCACCTTGTTGCCCGGGCCGGGGGCCTCGGCGAGCTTGATGTCCTCGTGCTTCATCACGCCCACGCACAAGGCGTTGACCAGCGGGTTGCCGAGGTAGCTCTGGCCGAAGCCGATCTCGCCCCCGATGTTGGGCAGGCCGAGGCAGTTGCCGTAGAAGGAGATCCCGGAGGTCACGCCGGGCAGGACGCGCTTGGTGTCGTCGGCGTCGGCGGGTCCGAAGCGCAGCGCGTCCATGACGGCGACCGGTCGGGCGCCCATGGTGAGGATGTCGCGGACGATGCCGCCCACTCCGGTGGCCGCGCCCTGGTGGGGTTCGACGAAGGAGGGGCTGTTGTGCGACTCGATCTTGAACGTGACCGCGCGCCCGTCGCCGACGTCCACGACGCCCGCGTTCTCGCCCATGCCGACGAGCAGGGCGTCGTTCTCGGGGGCCTTCTCGCCGAACTGGCGCAGGTGCGTCTTGGAGGACTTGTAGGAGCAGTGCTCGCTCCACATCACCGAGTAGATGGCGAGCTCGGCCGCGGTGGGACGGCGGCCCAGGATCTCGTGGACCCGCTCGTACTCGTCCTTGGGCATGCCCAGTTCGGCGTACGGCTGCGGTGTGTCCGGGTTTCCGTACGCCGTGGCGACGGTGTCGAGGCCGGGGACATCAGACATGCGGTGGTTCCGTTCGGGTGTCGCGGGGTTGCGCGGAGGTGGCGGCCGAGCCTTGGCTGTGTCCGCGGCCCGGCACCGGTTCAGTTGGCGGGCTGGTCTCCCGCGTTGCCGAGCATCAGGACGGGGAGGGCGTCGGCCTCGGGGGCCGAGGAGTCGGCCACCAGGGTGGTGCCGTCGGTGAGGACGGTGTCCGTGAGCGCGACGTCGTCCGGGGAGTCCTCGTCTTCCGGCAGGTCCTGGCTCCAGCCGTGGGCCAGCAGGTGCTCGTAGACCGCTTCGACGCTCTCCTCGGCTCCGGAGTCGAGCTCTTCGCCCTCCTCGTCGGCGACCAGGATCAGGCGGAAGCAGTACCCCTCGGCGCAGTGGGCCTCGTCCTGGTCCACGTAGGTGTATCCGGTCGGAGGCGTGCCCAGCGCTTCGACCTCGGGCGGGGGCTCCTGCTCTTCACCCTCCGGCGCCTGAGGCCCTTCCTGGCCCTGGCCTTCTTGCCCCTGGCCTTCCGGCCCTTGTTCCTGACCGAACCCCTCTTCGGGCCCGGCCGCGGGGGGCTGGCTGAAGGACTGGAAGAGGCCGATGGCCCCGGTGACCACGAGGCCGAAGACAAGCAGCCCCACCAGTAGGTACAGCATGATGCGGGAGCGCAGCATCGAGATCATCGCGAGGATCGTCCCCCTCTCGGTGTTGCTTCAGGCCGGGGCCGGCGTACCGGCTGCCAGGTGGGTGAGGATCGAGTTGAAGAAGCCCAGGCCGTCGGTGGAGGGCCCGGTGAGGGCCTCGACGGCGTGTTCGGGGTGCGGCATCAGGCCGACGACGTTGCCGTGCTCGTTGGTGATCCCGGCGATCTCGCGGCGCGAACCGTTGGGGCTGCCGCCGACGTAGCGGGCCACGACCCGGCCCTCGGACTCCAGACGGTCCAGAGTCTCGTCGTCGGCGACGTAGCTGCCCTCGCCGCTCTTGAGGACGACCAGGATCTCCTGGCCTTCGGTGTAGTCGTTGGTCCACGCGGTCCGGGTGTTCTCCACCCGCAGGACCTGGTCGCGGTTGACGAACCGCAGCGTGGAGTTGCGGGTGAGGGCGCCGGGGAGCAGGTGGCTCTCGCACAGGATCTGGAAGCCGTTGCAGATGCCCAGGACCGGAAGCGCGCCTGAGCGTGCGGCCGGCAGCAGCTCGGACATGAGCGGGGCGAACCGGGCGATGGCTCCGCAGCGGAGGTAGTCGCCGTAGGAGAAGCCGCCGGGGAGGACCACGGCGTCGACCCCTTTGAGGTCGGCGTCCGCGTGCCAGAGCGCGACGGGTTCGGCACCCGCCAGCGATACCGCGCGAGCGGCGTCCTTGTCGTCAAGGGAGCCGGGGAAGGTGACGACGCCCACACGGGCTGTCATGAGCACACTCCGAGTTTGTTGTTCGACGGGGAGAAGTCGGTGCCTGGCCCCGTCACGGGGACGGCGCTCCGCTACTCCCGCAGCGTACCCGCTCACCTGTACGCGAGTACGACGGTCACCCCCTCCAGGGGGTTCCGGCCTGTGTGATCATCCGATGGAATCCCCTCTGAGGCGGGGTGGAGATGTGTGACCCGACAGGTCGCGTGGCATGCGTCACGGCATCGCCGTGCGTCGCACCCGGTCGCCGCCAGGGACTGTGTAGTGCGGGGGAGCCCTACAAGGGAACCCCCCGCACAGCAGAACCCCTACAGCAGGACGAAACGGGGCGACCGGGAACTGTGTGCCAGCTGTTCCCGGTCGGCCGGATCGCAGGCGGTGACGCGTTTGCGCAGGATGACGGTGGTCCGGGGCTCGCCGCTGAAGGTGACCTCGTCCATGAGGCACCGCATCAGCAAGATGCCCCTGCCCGATTCTTCTTCCAGACCCGGGAGGGGCATCTGTTCCGAGGTGAACCTCTCGACGAGCGCCGCGTTGTCGGGCGCTCGTCCGGTATGGGAGATCCTCAGTTCGCACCAGCCGGGGGCGAGTTCGGCCTCGACCGCGTAGTCGCGGGCGGGCCCCCCGTGTTCGACGGCGTTCGCGCTGGCTTCGGAGACGGCCAGGAGGATGTCGTCGACGCATTCGGTGCACAGCCCCGCACGGCCGAGTAGGGCGCCGAGTACGTCGCGCACGACGGAGACCGTGTACGCCTGCCTGGGGAGGGAGATCGAGAAAACGGTGTCCATCCGTGTACCTCTCGTGCTCCGTGTCGGTTACCAGCTCGGCACGTTAGGAAGCCTTCCCGAGGCTGCTCAGGGTAAAACGAACAGCCGTGCCCCCAGGGGACACGGCTGCCGGTACCGGACACTTCCGGTGCCTGGGGTTTCAGGCCCGGGAACCCGGGAGCCCGGGGGCTCAGCTTCGAGGGAGCCCGGGGTCACAGGCCCGGAAGGCGGGACTCAGGCCGGGCGGACCTCGAAGTCCTCGATCACGGTGTTGGCGAGCAGGGTCTCGGCCAGGCGGCGGACGTCGGCGAGCTTGGCCTCGTCCACCTCGCCCTCGACCTCGACCTCGAAGCGCTTGCCCTGGCGGACCTGTTCGACCCCCTCGAAACCGAGGCGGGAGCAGGCGCCGGCGATGGCCTGGCCCTGGGGGTCCAGGATCTCGGGCTTGAGCATGACGTCAACCACGACGCGGGCCACAGGTCCTCCACAGGAAAATGGGTATGCCACTGGTTCGCCGTTCGGCGGGCGCCTCGTCTGGACGCGCCTGGCGGGCGACGCCAGCGTATGACACCTGAGACCGGGTAGTGGCCGAGTAGGGGGCACTGGCCAGGCGCCACGCAGGGCTTTTACCGCATGCTTACCGGGACAGGCGATGGTTTCGGTAGGCCCGTGACCCGTATCACGCGTATTGATGTCATCATTGGAGGCGTGATGCTGCGTCTAACAGTGTGGAAGTGATCGTCCGGTCGTCCCGAGGGGGAATCTTGACGACTCTCGAAAAGGATCAGACCTCCACGACCGGTGAAACCCGCGACGGCGAACAGACTCTGGATTTCGCCACCGCGGTGACACCGTTCGCAGACCAGCTCTACCCGACGGCGTTGCGGATGACCCGCAACCCCGCCGACGCCGAAGACCTCGTTCAGGAAACGTTCGCGAAGGCCTTCGCCAATTTCCACCAGTTCAGGGCCGGGACCAACCTCAGGGCCTGGCTGTACAGGATCTTGACCAACACCTTTATCAACAGCTACCGCAAGAAGCAGCGGGAGCCGCGTCAGGAGACCACTGACGAGATCAAGGACTGGCAGCTCGCCGCAGCCGAGGCGCACACGTCGTCCGGTATGCGCTCGGCCGAGACCGAGGTCCTGGACCACCTGCCCGACTCCGACATCAAGCTGGCCCTGGCCCGGTTGCCGGAGGAGTTCCAGGAGGTCATCTACCTCGTGGACATCGAGGGCTTCGCCTACAAGGAGGTCGCCGCCCGCATGGGGACGCCTCTCGGCACGGTGATGTCCCGACTGCACCGTGCGCGCCGCCAGCTGCGCGAGATGCTCGCCGACTACGGTCGTGAGCGCGGAATGAAGGTGCCGGCCCCCAAGGCTGGTTCCGCTGACGAATAACCGGCCGAGAAGCGCCCGGAAACCGTTCCGGGCACCTCTCCCACCGCTTTTCCGGCTGCACCGCCTGTTTCGGTCGGTGCCCTATCTCATACACCCCGTGCTGCCGGTGGAGCGTGCGTCGGCCCCGGCGCCGCCTCGGTCAGCGCCGGTCCCGTCCGCCGGGTGCGCCGCCACACCACGATCGTGATCGCGACGAGCAGGACGCAGGGTACGAGCATGACCGGCGACCCGGCGCCCGCCGACCGTTCCATCCCTTCAGCCAGGTCGTCGCGCATGAGGGCGGCGATGAGGAAGATGAGCGTGTTGTTGACCGCGTGGATGACGACCGCGATCTCCAGGCCACCGGTCCGCCACGTGATGAGGGCCAGAGTGACACCCATCGTGAAGTAGTAGATGTTGAGCCACGGGTCGAGCGCGAGGTGCGCGACCGTGAACAGCACACTCGAGACGAGCACGCCGAGCACGAGTGCGGCGCGCGGCCCCCGGCCCCAGCTCGCGGCGACCCGGAAGGCGAGGCCTCGGAAGCCGTACTCCTCACCGGCGGACTGCAGCGGTGCCAACAGGATGATCACCGCGAACATGACGAGGAGGTCGCCTGCCGGCCAGTGCCCCTCTTCCTGGGGTGCGAGGGCCGAGAAGAGGGTCAGGTAGACCGCCCACACGGGCAGGATCACCAGGAACGCCCGCCCGAACACCTCGGGGCGGAACAGGGAGCGGACCGAATGCAGGGAAGCGCCCTTCACCCCGTAGAGCCACCGCTGGATGAGCATGCTCCACGGCAGGAGCAGGGCGAGCCCCATCAGGGCGGTGGCCTGGAGCGCGGGAGTGAACTCGGTGCCGTCCTCCATCATCAGGTTGCTCCGGCCGAGCGCCATGTCGATGAACATGCCCAGGAGGCCGAAGCCGAAGGCGAAGGCGAGCATCCCGCCGATCAGCAGCGCGAGCGCGGCGATGCCCCGCCAGATCTGCCGCTTCTCGTCGGAGAGGACGAGGTGGTACGGCACCCCGGGTGGGACCGGCCGCGGCCCGCGACGGCGCCGCTTCTTGTGCGGCGGTCCGGGCGGCTGACCGGGCGGTTGGCCGTGTGCGGGCCGGGTGGGCGGGGCCTGTTCTGGTGGGACTGGGGGTGACTGGCCCGGGGCCGGGGGCGGATCGCCGGGTGTCGGTGCGGGCGTCGGGCTGGAGCGGTCGTCTTCCCGGTTCATGTCCCGAACCTAGTTCTACGGGGTGATCCCGGGGAAGTACCGCGGATCATGAGGTTTCCCCGTGTTTCACACGGATCGGCGCATGACGGATGTCATGCGCCGACCCGCAGTGCCGACCGGGGTCGGCGGGCCTATCCCACCTGCTGGAGCTGGATGAGGTTGCCGCACGTGTCGTCCAGCACCGCTGTGGTGACCGGGCCCATCTCCAGGGGGTCCTGGGTGAAGCGCACGCCCTTGTCGCGCAGCCGTTCGAACTCGGCGTGCACGTCGTCCACGGCGAAGGCGGTGGCCGGGATGCCGTCGTTGACCAGGGCTTCCCGGTACGGCCCCACCGCGGGGTGGCCGGAGGGTTCGAGGAGCAGCTCGGTGCCGTCCGGGTCCTCGGGCGAGACCACGGTCAGCCACCGGTTCTCGTCCGCGGGCTCGCCCAAGGGGACGTCGTGCTTGGCCACGAAGCCCAACACGTTGGTGTAGAAGTCCAGGGCCTTGACCTGGCTGTCGACGAAGACGCTGTTCAGGTGGATCCTCATGGGTTTCCCTCTCGTTTGGCGGGCCGGATCCACCGCTCGGTGATGTGCCGCAGCGGCGCCGGGTTCATGTCGTGGAACTTGTAGTGCCCCTCGCGCCTGCTCTCGACCAGCCCGGCCTCCTCCAGCACGGACAGGTGCTGGGAGACGGCTTGGCGGGACATGCTGAGCTGGTGCTTCACGACCTCCGTCTCCGGGCTTTCCGATTTCCTGGTCGGATCATCGGACCCCGGGACGCCCAACGCCACGAACCGAGGCGAGGACCTCCTCAGTGCTCTTCGCCCGCGTGAGTGGGTCCGATTTCAGGGGAGGGCGAGCGCCGTGCCGAGTGCCGCCAGGGCCACCATCTGAATGCCGACACGCGTGTTTATCAGCCTGTCCCAGTCGGCCTGGAGCGCCTGAGCGTTGCTGAGCTCCTCGTTGGCCAGTGCTGCGGCGCTGAACTTCTCGTTGATGGGTTTGGCGGAACGCGTGTAGATGACGAGCCAGGCGGTCAACGCGGCGACCGCGATCGCGCCCGCGATCGCCGCTTCGACCCGGCCCGCGAGAATCGCGGCCACCAGGCTCATGCAGGCAGCGGTGAAGCCGATGGCGCCGGGGATAGGTAGCCGACGATCCCCGTAGTAGTGGACGTATCCAACCAGCCTGGTCAGGGCTGAGTTGTCCAGGTGGCGTAGGGAAGTTCTCCACACGACGGCCGCGAAGGTGTCGGTTCCGTAGGTCACCGCGTTGCCCAGGATGGCGATGATGCCCAGGACATAACTCAGGATGTACATGCTGCCTCGCTCACCGGAGGGGATCGACGGCAAGAAATCTATCACTGACAGACTCTTCGCGCTAGAAGCATTTTCCAGGCCTCACGGGTGGTCGGTTGACGCCTTTCCTTCCTTGAGGTGGAGCAGCCCCTCGATGAGCATGCTCAGCCTGGCCTCCGACTGTTCCGGGCGCAGACGGTGGGTGGCGCTCAGTGTGGCGAGTCCGTGCAGGGAGGCCCAGGTGATCTCGGTGAGCACCTCGACATCCCGTCCGTGGGCCACGGCGGCGATGGCCGAGTGGAACTCCTGGAAGGCCCCATGCAGCTCTTCCGGGGTGTCCTCCGCGGCGAACAAGAGGTTGGTCGGGTGCACGAACATCGCCTCGTAGAGCCGTGGGTTCTCGGTGGCGAAGCGGCCGTATGCGTGAAAGAGCAGGTGGATGGCCTCCTCTGGCGTGTTGGCGCTCTCCCTGGTCCTCCTCTGGAGTTCGGCTAGCTCAGTGAAGCCCTGGATGGCCACCGCGCGGATGATCTCGTCCTTGTTCTTGAAGTGTGAGTAGAGGACCGGCTGGCTGTACTCGATGGAGTCCGCTAGCTTGCGCGTCGTTACCGTTTGCCACCCCTCCTGTTCAGCGAGTTGACGTGCGGTGGAAACGATGAGGTTGTGGCGCTGTGCGATCTCTCGCTGGCGCCGCGACTTGATGGCCATCCATCGATGGTAGCGAAGACAGATCGCTAATCAGCGCTAGACATATCAATAGTAGAAGTACTAGCGTCGTTAGGTGCGGGCTTCACGGGCCCTGGTGCACCATCGACGATTGGATGAAAATGGACTCACGCACGCTGGGTAGCGCGGGCCTAACGGTTTCCGAGCAAGGGCTGGGCTGCATGGGGATGAGCTTCGGCTACACCCTCGGGGACGAGGGGGAGGCGGTGCGTACGATCCACCGTGCCCTGGACGCGGGGGTGACCCTCTTCGACACCGCCGACATGTACGGCCCCTACACGAACGAACGGCTCCTCGGGTCAGCGGTCGCGGACCGCCGATCCGAAGTCGTTTTGGCCTCCAAAGTAGGTCAGGAGATCGATGCCCAGGGGCAGTTGACCTGGAAGGTCAACGGCACCCCCGATTACGTCCGCAAGAGCATTGACGGAACCCTAAAGCGGCTGGGGGTGGAGCAGTTGGACCTCTACTACCTCCACCGCATCGACGCCAGCGTCCCCATCGAGGACACCTTCGGCGCCATGTCGGAAATGGTCGAGCAGGGCAAGGTCCGTCACCTGGGTCTCTCAGAGGCCTCCGCGGCGACCATCCGCAGGGCACACGCCGTGCATCCCGTGACCGCGGTCCAGACCGAGTACTCGCTGCTCACGCGTGATGTGGAGACCAACGGCGTCTTGGAGGCCTGTAGGGAGCTCGGAATCGGCTTCGTCGCCTACAGCCCTCTGTGCCGAGGCTTGCTCTCCGGCAAGGTCCGAGGGACTGACGGACTGGGTGAATTGGACTTCCGCCGCATCGCCCCCCGCTTTCACGAGGAGAACATCGAACACAACCTGGATGTGGTCGACCAGATCCTCAAGGTCGCCGAGAGCAAGGGCGTCACCGCCTCCCAAATGGCGCTGGCCTGGGTCCTGTCCCGAGGGCAGGACTGTGTCGCCCTGCCCGGTACCAAGCGCACGACCTATCTGGACGAGAACCTCACGGCGTCTCAGGTCTCTCTGAGCGAGTCCGAACTCGCCGAACTCGACCGCATCGCGCCGCCCGGAGTGGCGAAGGGGGATCGATACCCCGATTTCGCCATGGCGGAACTCAACATCTGAGTCCGATCGAGGTGGGTCCTCCACGGGTGGGACCCACCTCGCCTACGGGGTTTCGCCCTTACTTCGGGGTTCCACCTTTATTCAAGAAGACGGTCCAGATGCGGGGCGCACGATGCCAGAGCAGGGCTTGCCCAGGGCCGCGAATCATCCAGGAGAGGTCACAGATGGCCAGCGAAGACCTAGTAGCGCACGTAATCGACGAGATCACCCGGCTGCTCCCCGAAGTCGAGGGCGACGTGCGGCCGGACTCCCAGCTGGAGTCGGACCTGGGGATGGATTCCATCCATCTCATCGATCTGGTCACCAACATCGAACGCTCGCTCGGGATCGACATTCCCGACTCCGACACCGAAGACCTCAAGAGCGTCTCGGACATCGTCGACGCGATCTCCCAGCACAGCAGAGTCGCCTGAGCCCACAGACGGAAGATGGAGAACATGTTGGCTTTCGACGCGCTGTCGGGTTCGCGGGTCCTCGCCTTCGGCGGATACCGTCCCGAGACCGTGCTGACCAACGCCGAACTGGCGGCGCGTATAGACACCACCGACGAGTGGATCCAGTCCCGAGTCGGTATCCGCGAGCGAAGAATCGCTGGTGCGACGGAGAGCCTGGTCGACATGGCGGTCCAGGCCGGGGACAAGGCACTGGCAGCGGGCGGCACCGCACCGAGCGAGATCAACCTCGTCATCGTCGCCACCTGCACGATGGAGAGCTCGATCCCACAGGCGGCGGCCCAAGTCGCCGCGAGACTCGGCATCCCCTCACCGGGCGCCTTCGACATCAACTCCGCGTGCTCGGGTTTCACCTACGCTCTCGCGGCGGCCAGTGACTTCGTACGGTGCGGATCCGCGAGGCGCGTGCTGATCATCGGCGCGGAGAAGATGTCGCAGTGGATCGACTGGAACGACCGGTCCACCTGTGTACTGTTCGCCGACGGGGCGGGCGCCGCCGTCGTTGGTCCTTCCGAACGGATCGGGATCGGCCCGGTCGTCTGGGGCAGTGACGGGGCCAGCGCGGACGCGCTGCGCATCCCTGACCGGAACTCCTTCCTGCAGCAGGACGGCAGAGCCGTCTTCCGCTGGGTCAAGTCCCTGTCTGAGAACGCGCGGACTGCCTGCGAACGGGCCGGGGTCGCACCTTCCGATCTCACGGCCTTCGTGCCACATCAGGCGAACCTGCGGTTGATCGAACTCGTTGCGGAGCAGCTCGGTCTCAGGGATGTCGTCATCGCCCGGGACGTCGAGACAGCCGGCAACACGACCGCTGCGTCGATCCCCCTGGCCCTCATCTCCCTGATCGAACAGGGGCAGGTCCCCAGCGGCGGTCACGCCCTGTTGTTCGGCTTCGGAGCCGGGCTGTCCTACGCGTGCACCGTCATCGAGACCCCTTCATGGCCACCGCAACCGCAGAGCAAGGAGTGAGCACGTTGCCCACTGACATCGTGCGCAAGGTCAGGGAGTTCGCACGTGAAGAACTGGTCGGCAACGAGGACCGGTTCGACGCGCTGGCACCGCCTCCCCTGGAGCTCTACCGGTCCTTTCACGAGGCCGACCTGTCCAACTGGTGGCTGCCCAAGGAGTTCGGAGGCGCGGGACTCGGACTTGAGCAGAGCGTGGACATCGTCTCGGAGCTGGCGTACGGCGACGCGGGTGTCGCCTTCTCCCTCTTCGTGTCGATCCTCGGCACCTCGATGGTCAACCTCTACGGATCGGACCGTACCCGGGAACGGTATCTCGCTCCCATGGCCGAGAACGGGGGCTTCTGCGCGACGCTGGGCAGTGAGCACGCTGCCGGAAGCGAGCTCGCCAGGATCGAGACAAGTGTCCGTGCCGACGGCTCCGAACTGCTGGTCGAGGGCGAGAAGGCCTTCTCCACCAACACCGATTTCGCCGATTTCCTAGTGGCGGTGGCCCAAGAGCCGGGATCGGACTCGCGTTACGCCGCGGTGGTCGTCCCCCGGAACAACCCCGGGGTCGTCATCGACAAGCGCTGGGAGATGGTCGGTGTGCGCGCCTCCGCCACCTACCAGGTGACCTTGGACGGCTGTCGCGTCTCCTCCGAGGACAGGCTCAGCGGCTCGGGCCTTCGGGTGCTCGAGGTCGGACTCAACGCCAGCCGCATCTTGGTCGCGGCCACCGCCGTGGGGTTGTCCCGGCGCATCCGGGACCTGTCCATGGACTACGCGGCGTGCAAGAACGTCAACGGCCGTCCGCTGCGCGAACACGACGTCTTTGCCGCCAAGCTTGGTCACATGGAGTCGCGTATCGAGGTGATGCGTAACCAGTGCCTGGCCGCCGCGCGCGAATACGACCTCGTCATGGCTTCCGAGGACCCCACGCGAAGGTTCCAGCGCAAGGGCGCGCTGCGGTCGGCGTTGACCGCCAAGCTCTTCTGTGGCCAGGAGGGGTGGAGTATCGCGGACACGGGATCCCAGATGTTCGGCGGGTTCGGCTACACCCGGGAGTCCCCCATCGGGAAGCTCGTTCGGGACATGCGACACGTCGCCGTCATCGAGGGCGGCGAGGACGTGCTCCGGGACACGCTTTACCGCCGCAGCGTTCTGCCCACCGCGCAACGGATCTGAGGAGTGGCTGTCATGCCGAGTCAAGTAGAACGCCGGGCCGTGATCGTCGGCGGCGGTATCGGAGGGCTGGCGGCCGCGATCGCCCTGCGTGGACGCGGGATCGACTCTGTGGTCCTGGAGGGCGCGGAACAGCTCAGGGACGGAGGAGCGGGGCTGCACCTGTGGACCAACGGGGTACTCGCGCTGGCCGAGCTCGGCGTGGCCGGGCCGGTGTTGCGGACCGCCCCGGTGCAGCGTGTGTGCGAGTTCCGTACGCACACCGGTGATCTGCTGGGAGCCTGGCCGGTCAGTCAATTCGAGGAGACGTACGGTGCCCCCACCATCGCGATCTCCCGCTCTCACCTGCACCAGGCCTTGGTCCAGGCGCTACCCGCCGATACCTTGCGTTCCGGTGCCAGAGTGGTTTCCTTCCGGCAGGACGCGCAGGGTGTGGACGCCGTGCTGGAGGACGGAACCGTCGAACGAGGCGACGTCCTCATCGGAGCTGACGGTCTGCACTCGGCGGTGCGCCGAGGGCTGTTCGGCGACACACCGCCCCGGTACAACGGATATGTCGCCTGGCGCGGCCACACGAGGATCGACGATCCGGAGATTCCGCCCGGAAGCTTTCGAGCCCTCTTCGGTCCGGGGCTGAGGTTCACCTACTACGATGTCGCGCCTGGTGTCGTGCACTGGATGAGTGTCGCGAACGGTCCGGCCGGAGGGCGGGACGAACCAGGGATCGTGGAACGCCTCCAGGAGCGGCATTCCGGGTGGATGGAACCGGTCCAGCGCCTGATCGGCGCCACCCCCGAGGACAAGGTCATCCGCAGCGACGTGTTCGACCGGCGACCGGACAAGACCTGGGGCCGCGGTCTGGTCACCCTACTCGGAGACGCCGCTCACCCCATCAACTTCAATGTGGGACAGGGTGCCTGCCAGGCATTGGAGGACGCGCTCGTCCTCGCCGAATGCCTTGACGAGGAGGTTGACACCGCCGCCGCACTGCGCAGCTACGAGAAGGAACGCCGTTCCCGAACCGCAGCGCTACAACGACTCGCACGGTGGATCGGGCGTATGGGTGCTATGCGCAATCCCTTGGCCTGTCGTGCTCGAAACGCCTTCATGAAAGCGACCTGGGATAACCAGGCGTTCACCGGTACCGAAAAGGATATCGCCTACGCCGCACGCTGGGCCAGATCTCCTAGGACCGTCGCGGTCGAATAGCGACCGCAGTCCAACGGCCTGTCAGGGAACATGAGAAAGTGAGCCGATCTATGGCGGAGAACAGCACGCATGACGATACCTTCTTCGGCGCCTACGCCGATACCTGGTGGGACGACGAATCGACGATGGCCCCCCTGAAGTCGTTCAACCCGCTGCGTTTCTCGTATTTCGATCGCTTCGTGGACACGTGGGAGGGCAAGCGCGTCCTCGACGTGGGTTGCGGCGGGGGATACACGACGGAGTTTCTCGATGCTCGAGGAGCGCGGGTCTCTGGAATCGACTACTCCCCCAAACTGATCGGCGCAGCCCGCCACCACGCGGCGGAGACCGGCAAGGACATCCAGTATGAGGTCGGTGTCGCCGAGGAACTGCCCTATGAGGACGGTGCTTTCGATATCGTCACCTGCGTTGATGTCCTCGAACACGTGCGTAGCCCCGAGCAGGCCGTGCGCGAGATTCATCGGGTCCTCGCGCCGGGGGGGATCTTCCTGTACGACACGATCAACCGGACCCAACGCTCACGGGTGATGATGATCTGGATCCCCGAACGGCTCTTGGGAATCGTTCCCCGAGGGGCGCACGAGTGGAAGGATTTCATCACCACACGCGAGATGCTGGCCTACCTCTCCGGCGCGGGGTTCACCCCGGTGGGCAAGATGCTCGGCATCGCGATTCGTGGTCAGAACTCCGACGGCAGCCTCAAGGCCAAGCACACCAAGGACCTCTCCTCGCTTTACATGGGGGTCGCCAAACGTTGACCAACACTGTCAATGAAGGCGGAACCACATTCCGTTACTGAGCGCCCGGCTGGTTTTTCCTGGCCGGGCGTTTCGCGTGTTCCCGAATCAAGGGTGTGCAGGCGACGATCAGAAATCAGGAGAATCTCTCAAGATTTCATCAAGCTCGATGTCAAGGAAGCCGCGTGAGACTTGTTCTGGGACTTCGGTTTACCGGACCAGCCCGGCCGTTCGATATCGATCAGGAGGACCTGGACGTGTCACCGAAATCAGAAGTGACAGTGAACAAGGAGATCATCCGTCGGGTATTCGAGGATTTCGTGAACACCGGCGACTATTCCCTCGTCGATGAGGTCTACCGGCCGGACATGGTCGACCACCAAGCCCTGCCCGGTGCTCCGGAAGGGCTTGACGGGGTCCGATATACGATCGCGGGCCTTCGGGCCGGCTTTCCCGACCTGCACGTGACCATCGAGGAGATGAGCGCTCACCGCGACAACGTCGTTGTGCACAACACGTGGCGGGGCACACACCTCGGCGAGTTCCTCGGTATCGCGCCAACCGGGCGGAAGGTGGAGTTCAGCGGGGTCGTGGTCTGGCGCCTGCAGGACGGACTGATTGCGGAACGTTGGGGCATCGGGGTGGAGGGCACCCTGGTGGCCGAACTCGGGTTGGGCAGCCTGGCTCCGGGAGCACGCCCAGGGCGCTACCGCAGGGGGGAGACGCCGACCGCGCGCCAGGCCTTCGCCCTGAGCTTGGAGAACGTTCCTGCCTGGCGCGAACTCGACGCCCTCTTGAGCGGCGCTCGTATGGCAGAGTTTCAGGCCAGCCGTCGCCGGGTCGGCGCCGTCCGCGAGTCCTTCTCCTGCCAGTACTCCGATGGTGGGGCGCTCGTGCTCCAGACACTCGAGGCCCGAGATCCCAGGCGATCCGCCCGGCGGCTGACCACGTCGAAGGACCCCTTCGACCTGTGGCTGTCCGCGAGGGCCAAGGAGATCCTCGGGGTCGATCCCTGGCTACGTATCGCCGAGGGCGAGACGGCTGATAACGGACTTGACTGGTGCCTCCCCGTGGACCTGTCCCGAGCCCAGCGAACCAGTGCCTGAACCAGCACGCAGAGTTCCCTTCCCCAAGTGAGGTGAGCGTCCATGAGTATTGACAGCGGTGAGTCCGTGCCCGTCCCGACCGGGCCCTTCCTGGTCTTTCCCGGTCAAGGGTCCCAACGAGTGGCGATGTCCGCTCATCTGATCGAGCGCTATCCGCTGATCGCTGGCCCGGTCCTGGCTGAGGCCGACCGCGTGCTCGGGCTGCCTCTGGCGGAACTGTGCGCCTCGGGCAGTGCGCAGGAGCTCGCCCGCACCGAGGTAGCGCAGCCGGCCATTCTCGCGACCAGCCTGGCGACCCTGGCTGTCCTGCGCGAGCGCGGTCTGGAGCCAGCGGCAGTCGCGGGGCACAGCTTGGGCGAGTACACCGCGCTGGTGGCGGCCGGTGTGCTCACCACGGAGTCGGCCCTCCTGCTGGTTCGGGAGCGGGGAAGGCTGATGGCCACCGTGGGCGCCACGACGCCGGGGGCCATGGCCGCGATCGTCGGCTTGCCTGGTGAGCAGGTCAAGGAACTCTGCCGCGCGGGTGCCGCGCACGGCGTGGTCGAGGTCGCCAACTACAACGAGCCCAAGCAGACGGTGATTTCGGGCCGGGTCGCAGCGGTGGAGGAGGTCGTCGGGCTTGCCGTGGCAGCCGGCGCCGAGCGAGCGGCCCGCCTGGACGTTTCGGCCCCCTTCCACTGCAGCCTCATGGAGGCCATTGAGGAGGAGTTCGCGGCCGAAGTGGCCCGGCATAGCTTCCGGCCGCCCCGAACCCGCGTCATCAGCTCGGTCAGCGGTCGCGGTGTGGCCGACCCCGAGCGGATCCGCGAACTGCTGTGCTCTCAGCTCGTGGAGCCAGTGCTGTGGACCCAGGTCCTCGAAGCGGCCGGGAGCGGCTTCTCCGAACAGATCGAAGTGGGCCCCGGGCGCGTCCTCAGCGGCCTGGCGAACCGGGCCGGAACCGGACTCCGTGCCCGCAGTACCAACGACGCCCAGCGCCTGGCGGCAGTCGCCGTCTCCCTGTCCTCCCTGCAAGAAGTCTTCTGACCCCGAACGGTTCCCTCACGAAAGGCAGTTCCATGTCACAGATCGCCGCGCACCTGTCCATCGTCAACGAGGCCGTCGCCGACGGTCTGGGCCTTGACCTTGAGGAAGTTGAGCCGGACGCCAGCCTGCTGGAAGACCTCGGAGCGGAGTCCATCGACCTGCTCGACGTCTTGTTCCGCATCGAACGCAAGTCCGGCATCAAGATTACCGCCAGCGACCTGGCCGACTTCCTCCAGGGAGGTATCAGCGACGACGAGTTCAGCGACGACGACCACATCGTACTGGACGCGGGCCTGGCCCACCTGGAGAAGGTGCTGCCGCAGTTCGACCGAGCGCAGCTGCCTGAGCCGTTGGAGGCGGAGGGTGTCCTCGGCCTGTTTACCGTTCAGAACCTGGTCGACCTGGTCACCGCGCGCGGTGCGGATGCGTCCTGAACCTCCGGCCGAGGAGGCCACCGGTTGCGGGCACTCGCTCCGTACGGGAACCGACTTGGTGGACGTATCCGACCTCGGCCGGCGCCTCGCCCAGCAGCCGGGGCTCGCCGAGAGGGTCTTTACATACGCCGAGTTGAAGTACTGCCGTTCCCGCCGGCGGCGCTGTGACGAGCACCTGGCCGCGCGCTTCGCCGCCAAGGAAGCGGTTCTCAAGGCGTTGGGGACCGGCTTGTCACACGGAGTCGAATGGACGGAGGTCGAGATACCCAAGGAACTCGGGGGCCGTCCCCGCGTGGTCCTGCACGGCTCGGCCCGGCGGATCGCCCTGGGCCTCCGGGTCCGCGAGGTCGACGTCTCTCTGTCACACGCCGCTGGGCTGGCCATCGCCAACGCCGTGCTGATGACCGGTGGCTCAGCATCACACGAGGCACTCAGCGCATCGCCCACCTGAAGGCACCTCCTCCAAGGAAGACGGATCCCATGAAACTCCGAAACAGGGTCGCTCTGGTCACTGGCAGCTCACGCGGAATCGGTCGCAGCATCGCCTCGGCACTAGCGGAGGAGGGCGCGGCGGTCGCGGTGAACTACCGCTCGCGAGCCGAGGAAGCGGCGCAAGTGGTCAAACACATCGAGGAGACGGGTGGCCGTGCCGTCGCCCTGCAAGCCGACGTGTCCGACCCCGCGGAGGCCGAACGCCTGGTGGCAGAGGCCACCGAGGCCCTCGGAGGACCGCACATACTGATCAACAACGCAGGCGTCTCCGACGACTCACTCCTGCACAAGATGTCCGGTGACTCCTGGCGCCGGGTGATGGAGATCAACTTCGGCGGCGTCTTCAACTGCACACGCGCGGTCATGGACCACTTCATGATGGAGCGCGACGGAGCCATCGTGAACATCTCCTCCGGCATGGGCGAGCGGGGTTGGATGGGGCTGTCGACCTACGCGGCCTCCAAAGGAGCGGTCAACTCCTTCACCAAGTGCAGCGCCTTGGAGCTGGCCCGTTTCGGGGTCCGCGTCAACGCGGTCACCGCGGGTTTCGTGCCGACGGATCTTGTGGCTCCGCTGCTTGAACGGCACGCCTCCGGCGGCATCACCAAACAGATCCCGCTCGGCGACGTCGCCACCCCGGAACAGGTCGCCGACGTCGCGGTCTTTCTCGCGGGGCCCGGTGCCAGCTACATGACGGGCCAGTTGGTCGGTGTCGACGGTGGGTCGGACGCCCAGTTCGGGATCGGACGCCCCCTCCCGAAGTCCTCCCAATCCAGAGGAAGGTGAGCCGGTGCGCTTTCACCTCGTTGACCGAATCGACGCCTGGGCCCCCTGGGAGGGCCTGACGGCTCACAAGGCGACCTCGCGCTCGGAAGCCTATTGGCGCGGCGGCGTCCACGGCCCGGAGATGCCCGTCGGCCTGCTCACCGAGAGCCTGTGCCAAGCCGGAAACTGGCTGCTCTTGCTGAGCAGCGGGTATGAGCGCCGAGGCGCCCTACTCAAGGTCGGCTCCGTCACCGCGTACTCGCGGATCGTCCCCGGTGACGAACTGTGCCTACGGGTCGAGATGGTGTCCCTGCGGGAGGACTCCGCCGTGCTTGAAGGAAGCGTCACGGTTCGTGACCGATGCGTCCTGAGGGCATCGAGCATCATCTGCACAATTCTCTCCGGGGAGCTGTTCGACGATCCCGAAACCACGGCCCGTATGGGCTCCAGAATGCTCGGCGGGGAGGTACTGCGATGAAACGTGTCGTCGTCACCGGCATGGGTGCTGTCACACCGGTGGGCAACACCACGGAAGAGACGTGGGACGCACTGGTTCGAGGGCACAGCGGCGCCGGACCGATCACGGTCATGGACGCCAGCGGGTTCCCTGTGCGAATCGCGGCGGAAGTCGCAGATTTCGACTTCGACCAGGCGCTGCCGAAGTCGCGTGACCACCGGTTCTTGGAGCGCGCCGGGCAGTTCGGGGTGGCCTCCGCCTACCAGGCCCTGCGGGAAGCGGGCCTGGAACGACCCCACTACGCTCCCGATGACTGCGGCGTGGCAATGGGACACAGCGTCGGGCGCCCAACACCGCGTCGCATCCTTGAGATCGCGCGCGCACGCAAGGAGACCGGGAACGCGGAGGCCTGTGTCCGCCAGTCCCCGTCCGAGGCTCTGCGGTCCAGCCCCAACACCGCTTCGAACGCCATCGCCCGCTTGGTCCCAGCGGTAGGTCCGATGGTGAGCATCAGCACCGCATGCTCCGGTTCGGGGCACTCCATCGGTGAGGCCTTCCGCCTCATTCAGGAGGGCGACGTCCGCATGATGGTCGCCGGCGGGTTCGACTCACTCACCACATGGGTCGACCTGCTGGGCTTCAGCCTGCTGGGCGCGCTTACCACTGAGTACAACGAGGAGTCACACAGGGCCTCGCGGCCCTTCGACTCCGACCGCAGCGGGTTCCTCCTCGGTGAGGGCGGCGTCGCCCTCGTTCTGGAGGAGCGGAACTCAGCGATCGAGCGGGGGGCGGAGGTCCTCGCGGAGGTTGTCGGCTACTCCAGCACTCTGAACGCCTGGCGCATCACCGACTCACCGCCAGACGGGGCGGGGGCCGTGGAGGTCATGCAGGAGGCGGTCGCCGAATCAGGGCTCGGAAGCGATGCCTTCGACTTGGTCGTGGCGCATGGGACCTCCACTCCCGGCAACGACAAGTCCGAGACCGTGGCCATCCGCAAGGCCTTCGGGCCCCGAGCCGACCACCTGATGGTCACCGGGCCGAAGTCCATGGTGGGTCACCTTACGTCAGGGAGCGCGGCCCTGGGCGCTCTGGTCGCCATCGGTTCCATCCGCTCCTCGATGGTGCCCCCGACCCTGAATCTGGAGAATCCGGACCCCGCGTGCGATCTGGACTACGTGCCCGTGTGTGCGCGCCAGACCCCGGTGCGAGCGGCCCTGGTGAACGCCTTCGCCTTCGGCGGCACCAACACCTGTCTGGCCTTCGCGGCCCCGGAAGGAACGCGATGATCGCGATATCCAGTGGGGCGTTGCCCCAAGAGCTCGACCGCATCCTGCACGTGGAACCCGGATCCCATGCCATCGCCGCGCAGAGCTTTCCGGGGAGCCTGGACCTGTTCGCCGATCACTTTCCGAGATTCCCCGTGCTGCCTGGGCTGCTGCTCTTGGACTGCATGACCGAGGTCATGCTCCTGCCCCTCCTCGGACGCGGCGAGTGGAGTGTGGCCGCCTTCCGCGGTCTGTCCCTGATACATCCCGTGTTGCCCGGGGACACGGTTGAGGTCTCCGCCGACATCGTCGAGGAGCGACCGGACCGTGTCCGGGCCGTCGCCGCGGCCGAAGTCGACGCGAGGACCGTGGCCCGCGTACGCGAGGTCGTGCTCGTTCCGGCCGATGCGCCCTTGAGAACCGAGTGAGGAGAACCGTCATGGGACTGGACCGTGGAGGAAACCGCCGAGTGGCGGTCACCGGCATCGGGCTGATCACCCCCTTGGGCCAGGGAGCCGATTCGACCTGGCGGGGACTGCTGGACGGCCGGAGCGCGGTGGCCCCGATCGAACACTTCGACGCCAGTGCCCTGGAGTCACGGCTTGCAGCAGTGGTGGAGGGCTTCGCACCCGTCGACCACATGACCAAACGGGAACTCCGCACGCTGGTGCGGGAGGACCAGTTCGCGCTGGCGGCGGCGGGGCTGGCTCTGAAGGACGCCGGGATCGACGTCTCCGAACCCTGCGGGGCCCGTGCGGGAGTGTTTCTAGGCGGGGACAAGGAGACCTCCCGCATGGGGCCGTTCATCGACGCCGTGGCGGAGTTCGGCCGCGAGGACGGCGACGTCGACATGCACAGGCTTGGCAAGGAGGCGTCATCAGTCATCAACCCCCTCTTCTACATCGAAGGGCTCCAGCCGGCCGCGGTCTTCCACATATCCAAGAAGTTCGGTATGAGGGGTGCCAACGCCTACTTCCATGGGACCGCGGACTCCGGTGCCATGGCCGTGGGACGCGCGGCACGCTCCATCATGCGGGGTGAGTCTGGCACCGCGCTCTGCGGTGGCTCCAGCGTTGGTACGTCGTCGTGGATGCTCGCCAAGACCGACGCGGCCGGGTTCACGACCACCCGCAACGATCTCGGAGCGGGCGCGTGCAAGCCCTTCGACGCCAAGCGCACCGGTTCAGTACTCGGAGAGGGAGCGGCCCTCCTCCATCTGGAGGAGTACGAGAGCGCCCTCGCCCGGGGCGCTCGCGTGTACGCGGAGATCACCGGCTTCGGCTCCGGCAACGAGTGCGCGAGGATCCCCGCCCCCGATCCGGACGGGCGCGGACTGTCCCGGGCGCTGTCCCGGGCGATGGACGAGTCTCACTGGTCTGAGGTCGACTTCGTCACCGCCCACGGGTCGGCCACGCGGTCGGGCGACCTCAGCGAGGCGCGAGCCCTGCACAAGAGTCTGGGGCCCCGGACAGGACATGCCCGGGTCACCAGTGTCAAACCCCAGACCGGTCACCTGGCGGCGGGGGCGGGGGCGCTTAACGCGGCGGTCGCGGCACTGTCCCTGCGCAAGGGGGTTGTCCCTCCCACCATCAACGTGGACGATCCCGATCCCGAATGCGACCTGAACCTCGCGCTCGGGGCCGACACCGCCGCGGCGCCCAGGACGGCCCTGGCCGTGGGCAGGGGCGTCGAGGGGCAAGCGGTCGCCCTCGCCCTGGCGGCAGCACGTACCTGATCCACGATCTTGGACGGACCGCCACGGGGTCCGCCAGC
Organism: Nocardiopsis oceani; assembly: GCF_054777395.1. Lineage (NCBI taxonomy): Bacteria > Bacillati > Actinomycetota > Actinomycetes > Streptosporangiales > Nocardiopsidaceae > Nocardiopsis > Nocardiopsis oceani. The sequence goes on along the minus strand of NZ_BAAHAR010000030.1, from coordinate 10,987 downwards.
AGAAGGGACCAATGCCATGGAAGACTCCGGCCGAACAGTTCGTGCGGACCGCCTGCCGGTCATCGCGGGAATGGGGGCGATCACGGCCTTCGGACGCGGCGTGGACGCCCTCTGGGAGGGCGTCGTATCTGGAAAGACCGCCATCGGTCCGGTCGAGGGACACCTGGTCGAGGGCGTCCCGGAGCCTATCGGCGGAGCCGTGCCCGACCTTGCACGCGAACCGGGCGCGGGCAACGACGCACAGCGGGATCCGACGGTCGAGTTCGCACTTACCGCGGCACGGGAGGCGATCGACTCCTCCGCCTTGCCCGTGACGGGCGGGGCGCCGGGCGCCGTTCCGGCTCACCGGTGGGGTGTGGTCGCCGGGAGCTGCAACGGGGGCCTCCAGACGGTCGAGGAGGCACTGCGCCCGAACTCCTCCCGAGGCTTGCGCGACATGGTCGTGGTCTCGCCCCAGACGGTGGCCGAAGTCCTCAGCGCCGAGTTCGGCATCACCGGGCCCACGTACTCGGTCAACACCGCCTGCGCTTCCAGTGCCCACGCCATGGGACACGCGGCGGAGATGATCCGGCTCGGACAGGTGGACGTGGTCCTCGTCGGCGGCAGTGACGCGTTCAGCGCCACGGCCTTCGCCGGCTTCCACCAGCTCGGAGCGCTCTCGGCCACGCCCGCTTCGCCCTACTCACTGGGTAGGAACGGGCTCTCCCTCGGGGAGGGCAGCGGAATGCTCGTGCTCGCGGCACGGGACGTCGTGCGTGAGGCTGACGGACACGTGCTCGCCCACTTGCTCGGGTACGGGTTCTCGGCCGACGGCCACCATGCCACAGCGCCGCATCCGCAGGGCGAGGGTGCGGCCCGAGCCATCACGGCGGCGATTGCCATGTCGGGGCTCGACCCCCAGGACATCGATTACGTTAACGGTCACGGAACCGGTACCCCCAAGAACGACCCTGCCGAGAGTAACGCTGTGCGTGCCTCCCTTTCGGAAGCGGCCCGGGACATTCCGCTGAGCAGCTCGAAGTCGATGATCGGCCACCTGTTGGGGGCGGCGGGAGCGGTCGAGGCGATTATCAGCGTGCGGGCGATGCAGGAGCAGACCTTGCCGCCCACCGCGAATCTTGTGGCCCTCGACCCGAAGTGCGGCCTGGACCCGGTTCCCGAGGCCCGTCCCGCGCCACTGCGTGCCGTGCTCAGCAACAACTTCGCCTTCGGGGGAGCCAACGCCACACTCGCGCTGGCGCACTCCGCGATCCGGCACCCGGGGGCCGCACCCGCCGAACCCGAGAACGTCGTGATCACGGGCATGGGGGTGCTGACCCCGGCCGGACAGTCACCCGACGCCCTCTGGGACGCCTTCGCCGACCAGGAAGGCCTCGCTCCTGAGGGCGGTCGGGTGCTGCGGGTGGACTTCGATCCGGACGAGTACACTTCCCCCCGCGAACGCCGGAGGGTGGACGGCCAGGGGTTGATCGCGCTGGCCTCGGCCCGCCGAGCCCTGGAGGACGCGGGGTTGGAACCCGGTCATCGTGTGGGCGTCGTGCTCGGGACCGGCTCGGGGCCGACCCAGAGCCTGGAGGACTTCGCCGTACCGGTCATTGAATCCGGCCCCGAAGCAGGAAGCCCCGGTGTCTTTCCCAACACGGTCTACAACGCCGCGGCCGGCCAGGTGGCCCAGATCCTGGGGGTCAGGGGGCCCACCTCCACGCTGACCGCTAACCACGCCGCCGGGGCCACAGCCCTGTGCGTGGCACACGACCTTCTGGCGTCCGGTCAGGCCGACGCCGTGGTGTGCGTGGCCGCGGAGACGCTCGCCCCGATGGCTGAGCGTGTCTACCGATCCCTGCCCCTGCTAGGCGCCAGCGGTGCGCGCTACTCGCTCACCGAAGCCGGGATCGCCTTCGTCCTGGAACGAGGAGCTCACGCTCGCGAACGCGGTGCCGGTGCCCTGGGGACGTTGGCGGGCTACGGGATGGCCTCGGACGCTCTCGGCCAAGGGCGCTGGGACCCGCGGGGACGCGGAGTGGAGCGAGCCATGCGGTCAGCTCTCAACGGTGGCGCGATGCCTTCGACCGTGTGGCTCAACGCCGCGGGTATCGCCTCCGTCGACGGCCCGGAACGGCGGGCGCTGTCGCGGTTCACCGCTGAACTCGGTTTCTCGCCCGCCCTGTGCGCGCCCAAGGTCCTCCTTGGTGAACCGGTCGGGGCCGGGGCTCATCTGTCCATCGCCCTGGCACTGACCGGAGCGCGCCGGGGAGAGGGCACCGGTGACTTCCTGGTCAACAGCTCATCGCTGGGTGGCGGCCACGTCTCCCTCCTCCTGCGAACCGAAACGGAGTGACGACATGCTCACACCCTCTCTGCACGTCCGCGTCCTCAGCACGGGCGCCCATGTCCCCGGCCCTCCGATCTCCAACGACGACCTGGCCAAGCTGGTCGGTCCGCTGCCGCAGGACGTGCTGCAGGGCATGCAAGTGAGCCGACGGCACTGGTTGATCGATCCGGCCACCGGCGAGCACCAGACGAGTACCAGCGCCATGGCCGCTGCCGCCGCCCGACAGGCCCTGGCACGGGCCCGGGTGTCCGCGGACGAGGTGGACCTCGTGGTGATGTCGACCGCGAGCCCGGAGTACCCCCTGCCCGCTTCGGTCACCTACGTGCAGGAGGAGCTCGGACTGGCACAGTGCGCGGTCGTCGAACTGCGGGCCGGCTGCGTGGGCGCGGTCCAGGCCTTCGACCTGGCCCGCCGCTATCTCAGTGACGGGGACTACCGGACGGCACTGGTGATCGGGGCCGAGTCGATCTCCCCGGCCCTGGCGCCCCTCTTCCTCGGCCGGGAACCGGAGAAGATCCGGATGCGCGATCGACTACCGGTCTACACCTTCGGTGACGGCGCCGGCGCGGCGGTTCTCCGAGGGGTCGACCGGTCGGCCGCCCGAGGAGAGGGCACGTACGCCACCGGCTGCGTGGGCGCTCTCCAGCGTCCGGGGATGCGGATCGTCGGGGGAGGGACCGACATTCCCGCCCATCGTCAGCAGGCGCGAAAGCGCATGATCGACCTCCAGCTCGACATTCGCGCCACGGCCGAGTCCGGTCCCCGCGTCTTCACCGAGGCACTGACGGACATGCTCAACCGCTCCGGACTGTCACTGAGTGAGATCGACGCCTGTGTCCTTCCGGAGGGCAACGCGGAGTACTTCACCCGGGAGATGGTGCAGGCGGGACTCACCGAGGAGGACTTCGCGGTGCTCCAGAGCCGCGTCCTCGAGAACCTGGCCGACGTGGCCGCCACGGGTTCGGCCGCCGTCCCCCTGGCACTGAACGACGCCTGGCAGTCGGGCCGGCTGAGGCGCGGTGACACGGTGATGCTCTTGGCCATCGAGGCCAGCCGGTTCTTGTACGCCGGCTTGACCCTGTCCTGGAACGCACCGGCACCGGACAAGGACGAGTCCGGGGGGTTGGTGTTCGTGTGACTACGCCGATCACGATCGTCGGGGGAGGCATCGCCGGCCTCACGGCCGCAGTCACTGTGGCGGAGGCCGGGGTTCCCGTGCGCCTCTACGAGGCCCACAGTGTTCTCGGGGGCCGTGCCCGGACCGCCGCAGGCCCGTACCGAACCAACAACGGGACCCACACCTTCTACGCCGACGGCGCACCGTGGGAATGGTTGGCCGAGCGCGGCTTCGTCACGCCCTACGTCCGGCTCGGTCTGCGCGAGATCATGCGGATGCGTTTCTGGCGCGGCGGCAAGATCCGCACGATGGTCTCCCGGGACTACAGCCGCATGGTGGTGCGAGGCAGGAGACTGACCGCTCCCGTCGACCGGTCCTTCGCCGACTGGGGCGGTGAGCACTTCGGGGAGGCCGCGGTCCGCGAGGCGGCCGGGTTCCTCGGCCCCGCGCTCTACGACGCCGACCCGGGGCGGCTCTCCGCGGCTTTCGTGTTCGAGCGTTTGCTGAGGGTCGGCAGACCCCGCTACCCCTTGCCCACCCGCTACCCGATCGGAGGATGGGGGGCCGTCATCGACCGCATGTCCGCGCGGGCACAGGAGCTGGGTGCGGTGATCGAGACCGGCGCCAGGGTGCACGAACTGCCCGATGACGGGCCGGTGGTGGTTGCGGCGTCGATGGCCGCTTCCAGGGCTCTGCTACGCGACGAGTCGCTGGCGGAGGAGAGCGGGGCGGCCGTCATGCTCGACGTGGGCCTGACCTCGCGAAGGGGCGATCGCTTGATCCTCTTCGACCTGGACGAGGGGGGTTTCGTCGGCCGGTACACCAGCCACGACCCCTCCCTGGCCCCGGCGGGGGAATCCCTCTTCCAGAGCTCCCTCCCCGTGCGTTCAGGAGAGTCCAAGTCGGCGGCCCTGTCCCGGATCGAGGCGCTGCAGGACCTCGCCGCGCCCGGCTGGCGTGACCGAGTCACGTGGCGCAAGGACTACGTCTCGCGCGGACGCACCGGGGCACTCGACCTTCCCGGGCGCACCTGGAGGGACCGTCCCGCCATCGACCGGGGCGGCGGTGTCTTCCTGTGCGGCGACGGTGTCGCCGCACCGGGCGTGCTGGTCGAGGTCTCTGTCAACAGCGCTTTGACAGCCTCCCGCCTGGCGGTGGAGGCGGTTTCCCGGAATCGTGCCTGAAGCGGGGGCAGTACAAGGCCGCGGGGCGGTGCGGTACTCGGCCGCGCAAGAGTCCGCTCGCCCCCGGTCCGGTCATCGGCCTGTCCCTTGCCGGGGGACGCCGGAGCACAGAACGCAACCGAAGGAATGAACATGTGGGAACTGCTTGCCCTAGTCCTGTTGGTGATCGCGGCCTTGGCGAACGCCTCAGTCTTCGGTACCGACTTCTTCTGCGCGGTCGTCGCGCGCTCAGCGATGTCCCGAGTGGACGACGGCACACTCGGACGCACCATGGGTTTCATCCACTACTACGGTGATCGCAGGATGCCGATCCCCGGTGTCGTGGCAATGGTGGCCTCCATCCTCGCCGCGGTGTCCGCGAGCCTGGCAGGGTCCTTCGCCGCGGCGGCACTGATCGCCTCGGGTGTCATCGCGGCCGCGGTGTGGCTTGCCATCTACGCCCGTGTGAGTGCGCCGTTGAACAAGGTTATGGTGGCGGCCGTGCTGGAGGACCGCGTACCTTCCGACATCCGCGAGCTGCAGCGGCGCTGGGACAGCGTCATCAACCTTCGCGTGCTGCTGCAGGGGTACCCCCTGGCGGCTCTGTGCGTCTCGATCGCCCTGCTCTGAGGGAGGCCCGTCCCCCAGAGCACGGGGCCAGCTCTGGGATGTGGGGTGGTGGCGCCGGAGCGGTGTCACCGCCTCACGGCTCGGGCGGCAGGTAGTCGATGCCCCAGATCCGTGAAATCTCGCTCAGCATGTCCTCGAAGAGCGGTTCGGCGTCTCGCAGGATGAACCGGAAGTGCCCGAAGGCCTCCAGGCTGACGGATCCCTGCAGCCGTTCCCAGCACTTCACCATGGCGAGTAGGACACCCAGGGGCAGGTCCAGATCCAGGTTCCGCCGGTAGGTGTCCAGCTGTTCCCGCAGGGCCGGATCGATCTCGGAGTCAGGCGTGACGGCGAACGAGCTGTTCTCCGACAGCCGCAGGAACAGCCGTAGGAACGTCTCACCGAAGCGTCGGCCGGAGGCGCTGGTCGCGTCGTCCTCGTAGATGTCGAACCCGGGGATGGGAGCGCCGAAGATCAGCGCGTACTCGTGCGGGTTGGTCATGGCCCAGGCACGGAAGGCCCTGGCGGCCGCGAGCAGGCTCTCGTTGGGCCGCTCGTGGGCCTGGGCCGCCTCCTGCACATGGTCGGTGGCGTCCGCGTATACCTCGCTCACCATGTGGCTGATGAGGTCTTCGAGGTTGCTGAAGTAGTGGTAGATCGACGGCGGTGTCATACCTACGTCCCGGGCGATCGCCCTCAGGGTGATCGCCTCCAGGCCCTTCTCAGAGAGCAGACGCCTCGCCGTCTCGATGAGCTCCCTCGTTGTCGACACTCGAAGACGTTCTCTGCGCGTGAGTGCCACGCTGCGCCCCCTCGTTCCTCACTGTCCTCCGGGCTGTTCGGATGACGCTTAGTCTAACAGCATTGACTTTGTCTAACGCTGTATGAGAACTTAACAGCATTAGTCTCAGTGAATCGGATTCGTAGAGAGGTAGTCATGCTGGAACGCTGGGGGAGGTTCGTCCATCGGTTCCGTTGGCCGGTGCTTGTGCTGACGCTCTTGGCCACTGTCGGTGCCTCGATCTGGGGCCCGGGGGTCTTCGGGGCCGTTGACAACGCCGGTGGTTTCAACGTGCCGGGCAGCGAGAGCGATGAGGCTGCGGAGATCATCGAGGAGGAGATCGACGACATCCGTGCCGATGTGGTCGTTCTCTACGAGTCCGACGACCTGACAGTTGACGAAACCGAGTACCGGGAGGCCGTCGACCGTGTACTGGACGGTCTGCCGTCGGGGCTGGTCGAAAGCTCGGAGACTTACTGGTCCCTCACCGAGCAGGCTCTGGTCGAGTTCGAACAGGTTCCAGGCTTCGAGGAGGAGGGAGCTCCGGGATCCGAGGAGGATGCGGCCCCCGGAGAGGAGCCGGATCCCTTCCAAGGCCTGGTTAACGACGAGCGGACGTCGACCTACGCGGTCCTCCAGATCGTCGGCGAGGACACGCAGACGAGAGTGAACAACTTCGAGGAAGTCGCCGACGAACTGCGGGAAGCGGACGGGCTCAGCGCCTCAGTCGGGGGTCAGACCGCGACCGAGGCGACGATCTCTCACCAGACCGAGGCGGACGTGACCACGGCAGAAATGATCTCGCTGCCGCTGCTCATGCTCTTGCTGCTCTTCGTGTTCGGAACGTTCACCTCCGCGCTCCTGCCCATGGCGGCGGCCGGTATGTCGACGGTCGGTTCCTTCGCCGTGTTGCTCGGGCTGACCTACATCACAGACATCTCGATCTTCGCGATCACCATCGCCACCATCCTGGCCCTGGTCTTGGCTGTCGACTACGGACTGATCCTCGTCTCGCGTTACCGAGAGGAACTCAGGCGGGGTCGCAGGGACGCCGATGCCGTGGCGGCTACCATGGCCACGGCGGGGAGCACCGTCCTAGTGTCCGGTGTGATCGTGGCGGTCTCGCTCAGTGGCCTTCTGCTCTTCCCGCAGATGTTCCTGCGTTCGATGGGCTTCGGCGGTATCGCCACTGTCGTGGTCGCGATGCTGAGCGCGCTCACCACACTGCCTGCTCTCCTGGCCATCTTGGGCACCCGTGTCAACTCGCTGAAGATTCGGAAGATGTCTGCGGCTCCTCGCGGCAACGGCACGGAAGGTATCTGGGGCACCATCGCGCACAGTGTCATGCGCAGGCCCGTCGTCTATCTTGTCGCCTGCCTGGGCGCCATGCTGGCGCTGTCCGTTCCCATCCTGCGCCTGGAACCGGGCGGTGTGGACGAGCGGGTCCTGCCCGAGGGTACGGAGGTGCGCGAGGTGGCGGCGGCGCTGGAGGCAGACTTCCCGCCCAATGCCACCTCTCCCATCGATGTCGTGGTCGTCGGCGGCACGAGCGAGGGCGACCTCGCGGACTACGTCGACCGCATCGCCGACGTCTCGGGTATCGATGAGGCCGGCGTCGTCGGCGCGGAGGGCGACTTCCACCAACTGAGGCTGGACTACGAGCTGGACTGGCAGAGCTCCGAGGCGAGGGACCTGGTGGCCGAGGTTCGGAGCGTGGAGGTTCCGGACGGTACCGACGTCCTGGTGGGTGGCTCCAGCGCTGACCTGGTCGACCAGTTCGAGGCGATGCTCGAGACGCTCCCCTGGGCGGCGTTGCTCGTGGGCGTAACCGTCTTCATCATGCTGTTCCTGTCCTTCGGATCCATCGTCATGCCGTTGAAGGCCATGCTGATGAACCTCCTTTCGGTATCGGTGGCTTTCGGCGCGCTTGTGTGGATCTTCCAGGAGGGAAACCTGGCCGGAACGCTGGGCTTCACCCCCACCGGCACGCTCGATCCTTCCTCGCTCGTCCTCATCTTCGCCATCCTGTTCGGACTGTCGATGGACTACGAGGTATTCATGCTCTCCCGGGTCCGGGAGCAGTACGACCTGACCGGCGACAACAAGCGCTCCGTCGCGATGGGCCTGCAGAAGACCGGGGGGCTGGTCACCGCGGCGGCCCTACTGCTTCTCGTGGTGGTCGGATCGTTCTCCTTCTCGGGGATCACGTTCATCCAGATGATCGGTATCGGGATGATCATCGCCATCACTGTCGACGTCGTGGTCATCCGCACCCTGCTTGTGCCAGCGACGATGCAGGTCATGGGCAACGCCAACTGGTGGGCGCCGGGTCCCCTGGCCCGTCTGTACCGCTCTTACGGCATCCGGGAGCACGACGGCGAGGTGAAGGAGTCCGGCCCGGAGCAGGAATTGGTCCGGACGTGATCCCTGGGTCGGCCGGTGATCCCTGGAACCCGCCAGCACACCGGCCGACCCCGAACCGTGTCCCCCGGGAGATGCCGTGCCACCTGGAAGAAGCCATCCACACGGTCACCCGGTACCGGAACCGGCGCGCGCGTACACGTGTTGCAGAGCTCCGAAACGGTAGAGCTGGCTCTTCGCCTCGTGGACTCTGAGCAGGTGCTGGTCCGCGAGCTGTTCCAGTTTGCTCCGCGCTCTCGTCAGGCTTTCCGATCCCAGGAGCGTGCTCACCTGTTCAGCCGAGAACCAATCGCGTCCGGCGACCGAGCCGAGATCCAGGAAGAAGCGGGCCAGAGCCGGATCGAGGGTGCGCAGAACGTTGTCGAAGCAGTCCTGCACGTCGAATCCGCCGTACCGGATCTCGTCGAGGCGTCCAGCGGGGGTGTACATGAGCTCCACGAGTCGGCGCAACGACCAATAGGGATGAGTGGCCAGTCGCGCTGCGACCGCCCTGAGTGCCAGCGGCAGGCCGTCGCACATCCGCACCAGGTTCTCGGCGGCACAGGGTTCGCGGTCCACACGCGCTCGGCCGATCGTCTCTCGGAGCATCCGCATGGACTCGTGCTCCGAGAACTCCTTCAGGTAGATCAGCTGGGCTCTTGGAAGGTACAGACGGGACCGACTCGTCAGGATCAGCCCGCAACCGGCCACCTTGGGGACGAGCGATGCGAACGGCTCCGCGTCGACCGCGTTGTCCAGGAGGATGAGCACGCGGAGGTTGGCGAGCAGGAGACGCAGGCGCATCGCGCGGCCGCACGCGCTGTCCGGGACCGTTTTTTCACCCAGCGCCTTCAAGAGGGCTTCCATGAGGTCCGCGGGGCACTCCGGCCGGCCCTCTGGGGAAGTGCTGCTGACGAAGAACTGCCCGTCCGGATAGTGGGAGGCCACCTCGTGAGCCACCCGCAGTGCGAGTTCGGTCTTTCCGATGCCGACTCCACCGGAGATGACGGCGACTGGGGGGCGGGCGTGTGTTCGGCCGAAATGCGCCAACAGTTGCTCGGTCTCCTGCTCACGTCCGCTGAAACCGTCGACGTCGGTGGGCATGCTGGTGGGGACGAGGGGAGGATCGCCTTGCGCCGTTCGCGGGTCGGCACGGTGGCGGAGTTCGACCGGCGGCGTCTCGGCAGGAAAGTCGCCCCGGAGAATTTTCTGGTGGAGTTCCTGGAGCCGAACGCCCGGATCGGTTCCCAGCTCCTCCGCCAGTCTGTGCCGCATCCGATTGTAGGACTCCAACGCGTGCGAGCGCTGACCGCTCAGGTAGAGGGCTTGGATCAACCGTTCGTGCAAGTGTTCACTCAGCGGTGATTCCAGGAGTTCGGTGGTGAGGCGCTGGATGGTCGCCGATGCCCGGCCAGCCTGTATCTCGCTGTCGGCCCAGGCACAGAGAAGTTCGTCCTTGAGTGGACGCAAGCCCTCTCGGAAACGGTTTGCCCAGTCAGTGGTGATGCCGGTCAAGGGGTCCGAGGACCAGAGCGAAATCGCCTCGGCGAGACGGTCGGAACTCGTCGGGAGACCGGGGGCGGTGCGGGATTCGGTCAGGAGGAAGCGGACCCGATGCAGATCCACCCGGAGGGGGTCCACCGCGAGCCGGTATCCGCGAGTGTCCTTGATCAGCGGGACCCCGGCATCACAGTGTGCCAGGATCCGCCGTATGCGGGCGATGTAGGTGTATACGACATTGCGTACTCCGGAGGGTGGGGACTCGTCCCAAATCCTGCTGATCAGGGTGTCCATCGAGACCGGGCTGTCGGCATCTGCCAGCAGTGCGGCGAACGCGGTTCGTTGGCGTTTGGGTCCCAAGGCGATGTTTCGCCCACCGTTCACCACCTCCACCGGGCCGATTAGCTGGAACCTGGCCAGATCAGGCTCGTGTGTACCGGGGTCGGAAGGGCCATTGACCAGTGCATTTGCATCAGCGGGAAGTGTCGTACGCGCCTGAAAACCTTGCATCGTTCCTCGGGCCTCTAGTTTGCTCATCGGCACCACTCGCACACAGGGTGGAGGTTGTTCTGCTGCTTGACTGAGCCCTGGGAAGAAATTCCTGGTGCGAGTGGCGGGGGATTTCAGTGCATCAAGAAAACCACTGTAGTTGAATTTTATCGGTCAGACTTGGGGTGAAGTCTGCCATAAATGCGTTGGCGAGAGGTTGGGATAAGCAGATATGGAAAATTGAATATTTCTAATTCGTCACCATGTGTATTGAGGTTTTCACTGATTGCGACTGCAGTCTGTAGGGATGTTTCGGTCACTGGCGCCAAGATGTACGATAGTGCTGACAGGTTAAATGTCAACGATATCTGCAAATTTTATGAGGTTAATATTTAGTGTCATTTCTTACAGCATCCGTGATGTCCTCGATCGCGTCCTGATCGCATCACCGGGGACGACCTCGCCCCGGGGTGACTGTTCAGGTCTTTGGGTGAGTTGATCGGTTCGCCTGCGAGAGGGACCCCTGGGCTGCAACGATGAACCCGTGACCTCCTCCGACCAGACCGCGCCCTCCTACGAGGAGCTCGCCGCGCTGG